>CAZBPB010000503.1:0-966 GCA_964493565.1 uncultured Pleurocapsa sp.
ATAGGTGAACTGCCGCCCGGTGTGCTGATCGATCAGCGCCAGCTTTTCGGGCGTTCTATCGGCGTGAAATGCGATCCAATCAGAAGCAACAATACTCACAAACAAACCTTCTTAAATGAGACTCTTTTGATCGATGGCAGGGGTTCTAACCCCACCGTAACGCGACCGCGCTCCAGGTATAGCCCGTACCAGCGCCAGCTAAAACAAGCCGAGTTGCAGCGCCAGCACCTGATCCACACTTTGAACATGACCATAATGATCGAGATATACCGACTGTACAGGCGTAAGACCGACGGATTCGAGAATTTGCAGGTAAAAGGAGCGTTTCATGTGGGTGATGCCGAGAAACGCCACATCATCCAGTGCCGCGCCGGACTGTTCAACGGCTTCAGTGATCACACGCACGAAATTGGGCAGCGATACAGCGCCCAGGCGTTCCGCCATGTAGTCGGGATCGGTCACGTCCAGCCGCCCCAACACTTCACCCACAACGGCGGAGTCGCCGGATGCGACTGCGTTTTCAGTGAGGATCACAGTTTCGGAGAGGCTGCCATCGGTATAGGCAGATGCGCCGAGGATTAGGTTCTTCGTAGCGTTGCGCTGAAGCAGCATTGCGCCGCCTCCTGCGCCGAAGTTGAACATGAAGCGGGAACGCTCGTTGTGGAAGTTGATCAGGTCGTTTTCACGGCTGCCAGCTGCTAGCATTACATATTTCAGGCGGTTGTCTGCCAGCATCAGAGCGCGGGCAGTATGCATCGCAATCGGCGCACCCGCACACAGAGCATACATTTCGAAGGCATATGCGTTGTTTGCGCTAATGTTGTGCATGATTTTGGACGCAGCATTCCACACCAGATGATCTTTGTGCTCACTGCCATGTGAAATGACAAGGTTGATTTGCGCCGGATCAACGCCAGACATAGTTAGCGCTTGCTGGGCGGCAGCCGACGCCATATGCGTGACGGT
>CAZBPB010000503.1:991-2721 GCA_964493565.1 uncultured Pleurocapsa sp.
ACCACTTCGGGGATGCCCGTCATGGTGGCGAGATCGGAAGATGTTTGGATTTGTTTTGGAAAATAAGTGCCAAAACCAGCAAGTCCAACCGTGTGATTCATGTAAATCAAATTTATCTAAGCAATTTCGTCATATTAATATATGAAAGTATGAAGGCGTTGAGCAATCGGATCAAAAGAATCTGAAATCGGGGCTTAAAAACACAAACGATTCGTTATGGGCACAGGGAGATCGAATTCCTGTAGTGAATAACTGCTGTTACCCTGGAATGCTGAAAACCTAAATTGAGGTAAGCGTTATGGATTCAGATACATCAAACTATGCTTTCCTCGTCATTTGACGGATAAATTAACAGGACGCGGTGTTCATTCGCCGATGTGGTACATCTCCACTTTTCCCTTGACCCACGATACAGGATAAGCTCATTCAGTCGTAGCTGGGTGCGACTGCTTCTAATAATTCAGTGCTGTAATAGGCATCCCCATTGCAGGCACAGCAGATGGGTTGTCCATTGATGATGATTTCGCGCTCGTTAATGATTTCTTCGCCGCAGATAGTGCAGTTCACGCGCATACCATGCCGGCTGATCAGTGACTTCAGATCAATTGTTAGTTCAACAGGCTGCCAGCAGAACAATTCCGCTGCTGGAATTTGTTGGTAGGCTGTGAGCATCGCGTGCCAGCGGCTTTTTGCCTCAGGGTAATAATTTGCAGCAGCCGCCCGCGACGATGGATGGGGGTAAATTCGGATGGCTCGATCAGTCTGTGTATCGATAAACGTGGCGGCAGGCTTGCCGTAATCCATCAGTCGCAGCGTTCGATGCCCCAATGTACAGCCTGTCGCTACCGCTACACCGTCTGCAAAGCAGCCATCAGTTTCGATAAACGTGAACAGCCGCTTATCTTTCTGAGGAAGTTCCAACTCAAGCAGTTCAGCAATCAACATGCCCATACGAACGCCAAGTACCTGCCTCGGGCAGAGATGCTGATGGAGCGATTCTGTTTGTTTGAGTAAATCCGGCAATTGAGACATCGTTGCATCATCTTTCTGGATAGGGGTTTTCTTCAGTGCTTGTCTTGTACGCTCCGCTAATATTGCGAACTGCACCAAACGGGTTTTCTTTGCGGAATGTACAGGTTGGGCACAGCGTATTGCCGGGTTTTCCAGCGAACTGGGCATTGCACTTTTTACAGCGAGTGAGCGTTCCACGATGTAAAACAGTTGGGTCGGTTTTGAGTACCTCGCCAATTGTTGGAGCGCCTTTGTGTTGAAGTGCTTCGGGTGTGCAAAAGCGGGTGCACAGCCCACAGCTGACGCAAGCCGCAGTTGAAAATGACAGTTGAAAATGTGTTTCGGTACTGGCAAATTCCAATGCTCCGGTTGGGCAGACGCGGGCACAGAGCGTACAGGCGTTACAGGCATCGGTCACGGCAAAACTGGCGAAGCTGCCACCGGGCACGCGCCGATCTGGATCGCAAGGTGAAAGCTGACGCGCCGCATCGATCAAGCGCTGGCGCTCGCTTTTACCTTCCAGCGTTGGTAGAAAATCACGCCCACCATGCTTGAGCGCCTGAAAGAAACCGCGCCGCGAAACGGAAGGATTCTTTACAGAATAGACCGGACGGCGTTTGGGTTTTGGTACGCCGGTAGCCGTGGCGATGATCCGCTTCTTGCCGATAACCTGAAGCAGATCGTTGGCGTTATTGATGGTTGCCTCAATCTCCGGTTGA
>CAZBPB010000504.1:0-1178 GCA_964493565.1 uncultured Pleurocapsa sp.
AGCATAAGCCAGTTGAAGCTGATTGTTCTGACTCAGAAAAATCCCTACTGCATCTGCGCCAAGCAGCGTCGCCGCCAGATCAGCAATTTGATCCAGCAGCGATTCGATACCCGCCTGCCCCGTGATCGCGCTGTTAACCGTCCGTAAAGCATCCAACTGGGAATTGCGTTCAGCCAGCGGGCTAATGATCTCCTGCCGCAAAATAGCAAAGCTGATGATCAGCGCCGCCAGTGCGCTAATGTTGATCGAGAGCGAAAATACTTGCAGTTCAGGGTTTAAGAAGCCAATGCTCTGCCCCACCACGAACAGCACAATCCCTACTTCCAGCAGCCGTGACCGCGCTTTGCGGCGGTAGCGCCACAGCAGGTACAGCGTTCCGATGTCGAAAATCACATAAAAAATCACCAGCAGCGGCTGCGCCTGGTAACTGAATTGTCCGGTGCTTCCCGCAACAAACGCTGAAGGTACGTCGAACAAAATCGGCAGCAGCCTGAAAAACAGCAGCACCAGTAGCCCCGCCATCCCGATTGCCCTGAAACGCCGTGTATGCGCCTTGACGATCACTGCCGTCAGCGCATAAATCGCCACACTTGACCCCGTGAAGCCAAGCTCCATCACGCCGGTTAAAGGGCGAATCAGCGGCGACTGCGGGTCGATCAGCGTTAAGCTCTGTACCAGCAGCGAGCCACCGTTCCACAAAATCACCATAAACAAAAACGCCGCAAAAAACTGGTTCAGTTCCTTGCGCACGTCGTTCCACAAAATAATCACCAGAAATGCCAGCGCGAGCGGCAGCATCATGGCGTTGATCAGCAATGTTAGGCTATTCATAATTTGTGAAATTCGGTGCGGACGCCAACGGAAGTAAAACCGGACTTTGAAAATAGGTTCGTGATTGCATTAAGACCGGTCACTGCCGGAGCGCCTTACATCGTTTTCTGAGGGGAAGCAAGCTGCTTTTCGAAGCGGTAGCCAACGCGATGTTCTGTCAGAATGTATGCCGGGTTGGCTGCATCGCGCTCAATCTTTCGGCGTAGCTGGCTGATGTACACGCGGGGGTAATACACGTCGTCGATATATTCACGCCCCCACACTTGTTCGAGCAGGTCGCGCTGCGAGACAACACGCCCCGCATTCTCCATCAGAAGCCGCCCATGACCGCTGCGCCGCGCATATCC
>CAZBPB010000504.1:1188-2710 GCA_964493565.1 uncultured Pleurocapsa sp.
GTTCGTTCCCTGCACGTAAACCTGCCGCCGCCGCAGGTCGATGCTGAGATGACCATCATCGTATCGCTGTTCAGTCTGCACGCCGGTCATCTGCGCGCGCCGGAGCATCGCCGCCACCCGCGCTACGAACTCGTTTAAGCGCACCGGCTTGGCGAGATACTCATCTGCGCCAGCACTCAATCCTTCGATAATGTCGTCTTCAGTGATAGCCTGTGCAGAGAGCATCAGGATTGGCGTATCGGCAACTTCACGAATTCGTCGGGAAACCGTCAGCCCATCCATACCCCCAGGCATGATAATATCTAAGATAACGATGTCCGGGCGTTCGGTATGAAAAGCCCGTACGGCGTCAAGTCCGTTCTGACACGCGATCACTTCATACCCTTCGCGTTTCAGTTTACGACCAAGCGCCTCGCGGATTGCCTGTTCATCGTCAACAATCATTGCTTTCATAAAATTCAGTGTAGCATTGGCTGAGTTTTGAGACAAGTAAGGTAAACACCCTACTTTCTTAAGGGAAACGCTATAATGTTTGACAGATTGTTTGCATCAGAAAGGTGGCACATGGCGAGCCGGAGAATATTTATCCTAGTGTTGATCATTGGGTTTGCGCTTGTGCTCAGCGCCTGTAACCTATCGGGCGCTCCTTCGGAAGAGCAAATTGCCCAGACGGCGACCGCACAGGCGACCGGAACCGGGCAGCCCACGCGCACGCCGCTCACAACCAGCGGCGTCCCCACAACGCTTCCTGTCACGAGCCTACCAACGGTCTCGGTGCCAACGAACATTGTCACGGTGCCGACGCGCTTCCCTACCAGCGCCCCACCGCCGACGTTCATTGTCCCAACCAACCCTGTGCCCGTTAGCATTGCGGTACTCTCACCAGTGCCGGGCAACGTGGTTGCGGGCAACGTTCAGGTTGTCGGCTCTGCCATTCACCCACAGTTCCTCCAGTATCAGGTCGAATTCGGACCTGACCCGAACCCCGGTAACTTGTGGTTCCCGGCAACCTCCGCCATCACATCGCCAGTGATGAACGGAATTCTCGGCATTTGGAATACCAACACGGTGCAGGATAGCCGCTATCAACTGCGACTCCGCGTTTACCTGCGCGACGGCACAGTATTGACTACCGTCAACCCAAACATCACCGTACAGAACCGTGTGCCAACGCCCATCCCATCGCCAACACCACCGGTTCCTCGCCCGATTGCCGCCTTCAACCTCAACCCTGCTGGTGGCGACGCTCCGCTCTCGGTACAGTTCACCAATCAGTCCAGTGGTGTGATCACGTCACTCTCGTGGAACTTCGGTGATAACTCGAATAGCGCCGAAGTCAACCCGCGCCATACCTACGGCTCACCGGGCTTGTATACCGTCACCCTTACCGTGAACGGACCGGGCGGCTCATCGAACGTCTCACGCCAGATCAACGTCACCAGCCCAACCGCGCCTGTCGCTGCCTTTGCCATGAGTCCGGCAACCGGGCTTGCGCCGCTCACGGTGCAGTTCACCAATCAAT
>CAZBPB010000505.1:0-2701 GCA_964493565.1 uncultured Pleurocapsa sp.
TTTCGAGATTCTGATTGTTTGTAAGCGCATAGAGAAAAGCTGCATAAGCAGAGTCCCCTGCTCCGGTAGTACCATCCACGACAACCTCAAAAGCAGGGTGATAAAAGAATTCGTCGGCGTTTTCTAGCGTAGCCACGATCCCTAATTCCTGAAGCCGCTGCGTGCGGCCTGGCTTGATAATCAGTCCGCCCGCGCCTAGCTTGATGCCTGCAATGGCAACTCCACAATCAAGGAATTCGTCTAACAGTGAAAGTAACAGTTCACGCCGGACAGGCTGACCCTGAAGGGCACTATCAAATTCATCCCGACGCAGCATATATAATATTTCTTCAAGACTAGGGATGAAGATATCAACATATGGCAGCGTTGTACGCAAAAGCAACAGCCAGTCAACTGCGTGCTTATTAGCCGCGTCTGGCATTGCTAAGTCCATTGATGTAACAGCGTTACGCTCTTTCGCATGACGCATGATGTCTCGCAACTCGACTCCATTGTTTGCATGTAAGCGTGGAAGCACTGTCGGATAACCGAAGTGGAAAATTGCTCCCGCCGAAACAACATCGAAGTCAATATCGCCGATTCCAAATGAGCGATTTAAGCCGGCGCTGTGCAAAAACATGCGATCAACATTCGATGGCGAGAGGACGATGGTATAGGCGCTGGCTTCACCTGTTTTGACGCGAATGCCCTGCCCTAATTCATCGTCATGAGATCGAATAATTTCGCTCGTTAATTCACCGAGTAGGTCGTCGCCGATGCAAGCCATCAAATGCACGTTTGCGCCAAGCCGATGTAAGGCGATGCCAGTGTTACCTACGCACCCGCCAGCGCCAAACCTAAGCGCCCCGATTGGCGAAAAACTACCGGGAACTTGCAAATTCGAGATAGGAACTTGACTTAAATCCGGGACTAAATCAAGCGTTAGCTGACCGCAAACAATAATCTTCCGCTGATTTTTTGCTGGAATTGCCATCATTTCTATCTTCCCAATATTAGAGAACCGGCAGAATTTGCCTGCTGCGGCAGCCTGTTCAGTATGCAAATACTATTTTCAGCGTATCATCTTAACAGCGCAAACCTCCAACAACCGTGAAAGCATGAAACGACTGCCTCTTTTCCCTCTCAATACTGTGCTTTTTCCAGGCATGCCCCTCACACTGCACATCTTTGAAG
This sequence comes from uncultured Pleurocapsa sp., assembly GCA_964493565.1. Classification (GTDB taxonomy): domain Bacteria; phylum Chloroflexota; class Anaerolineae; order Aggregatilineales; family Phototrophicaceae; genus Flexifilum. The sequence goes on from CAZBPB010000505.1 coordinate 1,174, forward strand.
ATCGATATAAGCTGATGGTGGGCCGCTGCCTTGCCGAGAAGCAGCCGTTTGGAGTGGTGTTACTGCAAGAAGGCACACCGGAACATCGGACGGGGCAAAAAGTGGTTACTTATCGCACGGGATGCACAGCATCAATCACGCAAGTTCAACCTGTTGGTTTAGGGCGCATGAATATTCTGGCGTTTGGTAAAGACCGTTTCAATGTGCTGACATACGATAGCTCCGAGCCATATTTGACGGGGGATATTGATTATTTACAGCTTGAACCACCCGACGATGCGATTCGTGTTCTCGAAAATGTTGCGCAACTACGCTACTGGATCAAGCGTTACCTGGTGTTGTTGGGCAAAAGCGAGAAAACGCCGACAGAGGTGAGCAATTTACCCGGAGATCCAGCGGGGCTTGCCTATCTGGGTGCGTCTTTGCTCAAAATTGACTTACCACAAAAGCAAAGTTTGCTAGAAGAACCACGTGCTGACAATTTGATCCGGGAAGTGAGCAAGCAATACCGTAAGGAAGTTACACTGTTAACAATGATGCTTGAAGACAATGCTGTAGAGTCGAATAATCCGTTTTCGCTGAACTAGAGGCGATGCAACACGTAAATTCTCGGGTGAAGCCCCCTTAAGTTGATGGGTACCGTACGTTCGAGTCGCCAGTTTTTATTAGCCTCAATCACACTCTCCATCAGCCGAATTTCGTGGGTTAGCACGGTCATAATTGCGTTCGGGCGGGCAACACGCCCCGCTTCAAATAGGAATGCCGGGTAGAGATCAATATTTTCACTGTGCTTGCCCACGCGTCGCCCAAACGGTAAGTCCGCAGTGAGCGCAGTTGCAATATTCGCTTTGATTGGTGTTCTGCGCATGTTAGCCATAATAGATGCAGCGCGAGCCTCTGCGGCTATTATGTTCTCTGCCCCACAGTTGATTATCTCCGGTGAGTTTTCGATGCCGATGATGGCCTTGGCCGGGCCTAACGAAGCACGCTCGATCATCAATGAGGCAGAGCCGCTAAGAAAATTGACGAATACGTCTGTAGGTTTAGGATTCGTCAACCCGGCCATTACCGAAGCAACGGTGGCGTTCAGCGCGCCTTCATAATTACATACTCGCCAATTGCGCGCTGAGAGCGGACGCGGCGTTAGCCGGACGAGACTTTCCCATCCACTAGGTTCGCGAGAAGGAATCAAGCGAATCTGTAAGTCGCCCGATTCAGCATCTACTAACCTGGTGCGAGCGGCAATTTCTGCCCGGATGCGCTGCATCACGCTGGAATCTGAGCCTGCTGCCGATAGATAAAAACTGCGGAACTGGTTTTTCCCGTTCCGCAGCACCCATTCAACCTGGGCAAGCAGGCGCTTAAAGTGAGCGTCACCGAGAAATGCTTTGGGTCGGGGAATATCAAATTGCTCAACAGAAAAAATCGACTCGATTGTCCGCAGTTGAAACAGGGCGCGCACATCTCCGACTATCTCAAAGCGTAGTGCACCTTTTTCCCTGCTTGCTTTCAAAGAACGCGTGTATGG
>CAZBPB010000506.1:0-1036 GCA_964493565.1 uncultured Pleurocapsa sp.
GCGATGCCGCCGCAGCCTGGTCGCAGCGATTGGAGGCTGATCCAGGGATTTCGCCAGAACAACCGCCACCCCAAGCACCACTATCAACAAGCGACCGCAAAGAGCACTATCAACAACAAGAGCACGCAAACAAAAGACACCCATCACAACAACCTCGTGAAGACCAGCGTGGGAAGCAGCCCAACAATCAGAAACGCGACCAAAACCAGAATCGCCAGCAGCAAAAGGGCAATCAGCAACCGCAACAGCGTCAAAGTTCTGGTTCTGAAGAAGGCGGTGAAAACCGTGGTGATTTCAGCAGCCTTGATGCTATGGAATTCCGTAGTGGTGCTTCCCGGCCAGATCTGCCAGAAATGCCCCGCCTCGCGCGTCCACCTCGCGCGCCACGCCGCGACATGACTCCGGAAGAGGCATCCGATTTACTGCGTGGCTTGAATTCCAGCGTAGATGTCGTGCGTGGGGTTGGCCCCTCCAAAGAAGAGATGCTTCAACGGTTAGGCATTCACACCATCAATGACCTGCTCACGTTTTTGCCCCGCCGCTATGATGACTATACGCAAATTAGCCTCATTAGCCGGCTAGAGGCAAATAAGACAGTCACCGTTATCGGTACCGTCAAACACACGGAAGTGCGTATCGGTCAACGCGGGCGCAAAGATTTTTTCATGGTTGTGGATGATGGTTCAGCAACAATTGGCGTTACATTCTTCAGTCAACACTATTTGATGCAGGCCATTCGCCCCGGCGTCCAACTGGTTCTACACGGTGATACCACCGAATTTCGCGGGCGTATTCAACTTGCCAATCCTGACTGGGATCTGCTTGATGTAGATGACCTGAAAAATATCGGGATTGTGCCAGTTTATCCCCTGACCGAAGGTTTGAATGGCAAAAGCCTGCGCAAGTTGATGAAACGCACTGTCGAATACTGGTCAGAGCAGGTGCCAGACTACGTGCCAGAAACCACTCTGGATCGCGCTGAACTTGGCGATTTAGGCTGGAGCTATCGCAATCTGCATTTCCCGGAAAGCTGGGA
>CAZBPB010000506.1:1046-2691 GCA_964493565.1 uncultured Pleurocapsa sp.
AGATCGCTCGTGGCGCGCGCGCGGCACAGCAGGACCATTCCCGCCGCCGCTTCGTGTTTGACGAATTACTACTGATGCAGCTTGCCATTCTGGATAACCGCCGGATATGGCAGTCCGACCCGGCTCAGCCGCTCCATATTGGCGATGAAGACTTATTTGCGCTGACCTCGGCAATGTTTCCTTATGAACTTACCAGCGCGCAGCAGAAGGCTATCGCCGATATTCGCGCCGATATGTCCCGCAATGTACCTATGAATCGGCTGCTGCAGGGTGATGTCGGTAGTGGTAAGACTGCTGTTGCCATCACCGCCGCAGCAATCGCTTTCCTGAACGGCAAACAGTCGGCCATTATGGTACCGACGGGTATTCTTGCAGAACAGCATTTCCATTCAATCGGACGTGCCCTTGCCGCTATTCCTTTTGAACACAAACCGAATATTGCCATGCTCACTGGTTCAACCCCGCAGGCACAGCGTGATACCATTTACGAAGGGTTATCCAATGGCAGTATCCATATAGTTATCGGCACACATGCCCTGATTCAGCAGGGCATCAATTTCGCCAACCTCGGTTTTGCAGTCATTGACGAACAGCATCGTTTCGGCGTCGAACAGCGCGGTCTACTGCGGGGCAAAGGCAGTAACCCTCACCTGCTGGTTATGACGGCGACGCCCATTCCGCGAACGCTGGCACTTACCCTGTATGCCGATCTCGATCTTTCTGTAATCAACGAAATGCCGCCGGGTCGCGTGCCGGTTAAAACTCGGATGGTAGATCAAACCGCTCTGGAACGCGTGCATGATTTCGTCAAAGCACGGTTGGACGAAGGACAACAGGCGTTTGTCGTCTATCCACTGGTCGAAGCTTCAGAATCTATCGAAGCCGAATCAGCCATTGAAGCCTTCGAACAGTTGAAGCAGGTCTATTTCCGCTATCGCGTAGGCTTGCTGCATGGTCGCATGAAATCTGCCGAAAAAGATGCGATCATGACAGCGTTCCGTGAGCGAGCGTACGATGTACTGGTGACCACATCTGTCGCTGAAGTAGGGGTAGATATTCCCAATGCCAGCGTCATCGTGATCAATGGCGCTAATCGGTTTGGGCTTGCTTCGTTACACCAGTTTAGGGGTCGGGTCGGTCGCGGAGGTTTAGAATCTTTCTGCTTTCTGGTCAGTGATTCCGATCAGGCATTGGCATTAAACAGGCTTCGGGCATTAGAGCAGACTAACGATGGCTTCAAACTGGCAGAAATTGACTGGAAACTGCGCGGCCCCGGCGATCTAGTCGGCACCCGTCAAAGCGGGCAGCCCGTTTTCCAGATGATGGAGGCCATGACCCCGGAACTGGTAGAGTTAGCACAGCGAGAAGCGCGTACAATTTATGAAGAGGACAATGCGCTATCCCATCCACGTCATCATTTGCTGGCACAGCGCGTTAAGATGCTTCGCGATGAACGCAGTGACCTAAGCTAACCACACGACGGAGTAATTCTATGGCGGTCAAAGCGTTATATCCCGGTTCATTCGACCCCATCCATAATGGTCACATTGACATTGCCGAGCGGGCAGCGCGAATTTTCGATGAGGTAATTGTTGGGGTGTACGATCTGCCTCGCAAAAATCTGCTCTTCGATGTAGATTCCCGC
>CAZBPB010000507.1:0-1009 GCA_964493565.1 uncultured Pleurocapsa sp.
ACTCATCACGACAGGATCGGTTACCCGCGTCGCAATTTCAGGATCAAGACCGGTATCAATGTTAACGATCAGGTATTGATTAAATTCGTCAATCAATGCTTCCCTGCCGCCGCCAGCGGTGTACATCGTTAAATTGCCCGTTTCCATGTAATCGGCTGCAACCACAAAATATACGCCGATTTCGCCAGCAGCTAAGGCTGCCGCTGCGGCTTCCTCAGTGTCGTAGACAGTGTAATTGTCAGGCTTGTCAATTTGCGTATCCAGCACGCCTGAATGATCCACATACCCGACTTGATCGCTAACATCGCCCATTTCTGCTTGTATCGAAAGTGAGGTGATCACCACCATCAACGCTACCAGCAGTATCGGAATGCCGAATGTACTGAACACAAACGATTTACGCCGAACGTTGGACAAATATTCGCGGCTGGCAACCTTCCAGATTTTACCCATCTACGCCATCCTCCTCGACCACGCGAATGAAGATGTCATTCAGGCTGGGTATCGCCTGCTCGAATCGCTTGAGCTGGTGGCCCGGTTGGCTCACAATCTGCTTAAGCACATCATCAGATGAAGCGCCTTGCCGTAAATACAACAGGGTTCCAGCCTGCGCCATTGTTCCTTCGCCATCCGAAATTTGTTCAACGCGTTCTACGGCGGGCAGAACCGCCCATTCGCCGACGCCTTCAACGATCACCGCCGGCAGCGCGTAATCTTGTCGTACTTGCTGCACCGGGCCATAAAGCGCTGGCTTGCCACGATTGATCATGAACAGCCGATTCGCCATTTCTTCTACCTGATACATCTGATGGGTACTCATCACAATTGCCGTGCCCTGATTACGTAGGTCTATGATCAGATCCTTGATGGTCATCGTGTTGATCGGGTCAAGGCCGGAAAATGGCTCGTCAATGATCACCAACTCAGGCCTATGCAAAATCGTGACCGCAAACTGCACTTTTTGCTGCATACCTTTACTGAGTTCGCTGACCTTCTTTTTGGATACGTC
>CAZBPB010000507.1:1047-1336 GCA_964493565.1 uncultured Pleurocapsa sp.
GTTTGTCCAGTAGTTCCAGCCCGCGTTTGCGCGCATCGGCAGAGGGCATTCCTTTTAGCGATGCTAGATACACCATGATGTCAATGACCGGAACGTTGCGATACAGGCCGCGTTCTTCCGGCAGGTAGCCAATACGGCTTTTGCGGGAATCATCCAGCACCCCGCCAAGCACCGAAATCTTGCCTGAGTCCGGCTTCAAAATATCTAAAATCATACGGATGATCGTGCTTTTGCCCGCGCCGTTGGGGCCAAGCAGAGCAAAAATTTCGCCGCCAAACACGTCGAACGA
>CAZBPB010000507.1:1346-2682 GCA_964493565.1 uncultured Pleurocapsa sp.
CGCTTTGAAGCTGCCGTAAGATTTGCTAATTCCGGCAGCCGAAACTGCAGATGAATTCATCCGGAAATACTCCTCGCCTGATAGTTCACTTAAGAGTACGGAACTGTACCGATTATAGTCGCCCGCAAATAAACTGAATCATCAGCCCAATTAGTAGGGGTGATGAAGGGTATCTAGTGTGAGGGTTTGTGCTGCTGTGTCACGCAGGTTCATAGTGTTACCCTAACAAAACTATACACGCGATCCTCACGGTCTTCGCGTGGCTGCACATGAAGAATGAAGATCACCCCCGTTGCCACGAGATCGAATGTAATGGTAAACTGCGAAGAAGGAAAGTAACCGTCCTTATCATTCTTATCGCGCTCTATCCATTATTCTTTCATTATTGGCGGGCGCTTCTGAGGACAAAATAAGTATGAAACGTCATATCTTAGTGGTTGATGACGAAACAGGCGCGCTCACGCTCATCGGCATCATGCTGGAACACGGCGGTTTTAATGTACTGAAGGCCAAGAATGCTGGCGAAGCCATCAATCAGCTTGAACAAAGCACCCCGGATCTGATCATCCTTGATGTGATGATGCCGGGAATGGACGGTATCGAGCTTTGCCGCGTGATTCGTGAGCGCGAAAATACCACTAAAACACCCATTCTCATCCTTTCAGCGCGTGGTGATGCCGAAAGCATCATCAAAGGCATGGAAGCCGGGGCAAATGACTATCTGCCAAAGCCGATCCTGCATCACGATCTGGTTTCCCGCGTTCGCTCCATATTGGGGCAGGGTGTCGAAGCCGGATAAACGGATTCAGCGATTTTCGTTTTCATCATCGGGGTGCATAGCGCACCCCGATTTTATTTTCCCGTACAACAGAAGTTGGGTAGGGACGCGCTTTAGCGCGTTCGCAGCATTTTACCGTCAATTATTCCCATCTCCTTCGATCCACACGGGTAGGATAATCCGGCGACTCAACCCCGTTTTGCCCCAGCAGCATGTTCAACTGCGAGGCGTGTCCGTGAACATGGCGCTGGTTATAGATCAGCAGTTCAAGAAAGCTGCATCCCCCCCAGCCAAATTCACAGTATCGTTGCGCCTCTTCGTCGGTCAGCGCGTCAATTGTGGCTTTGCATTTCTCAAGCCCGTTTTCGAGATAGGTCAGTAGTTCATCCCTCGTATATGCTCGCTCGGGAATCGGGCCGTATTCATCCTGTTCGATCAGGCCGAAGGGTGCGGGTGGCAAAAAGCCTTCTTCTGTGCCGGTCAAATAGCAGTGCAGCCAGAACAGGCTGTGATACGAAACGTACCAGAACTGCGATAATTCTACCGGTTTATCCGCCG
>CAZBPB010000508.1:0-2679 GCA_964493565.1 uncultured Pleurocapsa sp.
AGACGGAGACAGGCATGATGCTTCCAGCTATCCACGCCTCAACCCTGTGCTTTTCCATATTGAACAGTTCCTATACACGGAAAATATACGAAAAACCGAAGCCGTTTTGCGAACGACGGGGCTTGCGATAGGTTGGCACGCGCAATGATTCGATATCGGCGGAGATATGGAAGCTGATAGACTGGCATTTGATTCGAGAATAACGGACTCAAATTGATCGGCGTTAGTGGCGTTTGTTCACTAACGCTTCGCTTGATTAGAGCGCAGGCGTTTTATAGAGTGTCTTGTTGCCAACGACAATTTCGGCTTGCACGAGGTATTTTCGCAGCGCCTCCACATCGGGTGTTAATCCGAGTCCCGGCGCGTCCGGTACTTGAATATTGCCGTTGTTATCCGGCGTCAAATGATCGCGCGTGAGTTCGTAGGCGAGCGGTTTTAACTCGACCGGGTATTCACACAGGTCATACGCCTGAATGCCCGCGTAGGGTTGCAAGGACGCGCTTAGCGCAAGATGCGACGTAAATGTATGGTTGATATAGCGCGCGCCTTTTGATGCTGCGTAATCTACAACACGTTTGCTCACGGTAATCCCGCCGATGCGTCCGGTATCGATCTGAATGTAGCCGACGCTGCCATAATCGATCATATGGCGCGCCATGTGCTCGTTGTGCGCGCCCTCGCCACCTGCTAGCAAGATCGGGCTGCTTTGTTGTGCCAGCGACTGGTAAGCGGCAAGCGCGCCGTTGTGGAAAGGTTCTTCCAGCCAATAAATGCTCGCAGCTTTCAGGGCTTCCAGGCGCGCTGTGGCTTGCGTAACATCATTGTCCCAGATCGTACCCGCGTCCACACACAGTAATCCGTCTTTGCCTAAACCTTCGCGCGCCGCCATGACTTGATCCCGGTCAGCTTCTGCCGTTCCTTTGCCGTAGCTGCCCCAGCCGAATTTGACGACGCGAAACCCGCGCTCGCGCACTGCCCGCGCTTTTTCCTGGGTTTCCTGTGGTGTATCTCCAAACAACATTGACGCATAAGGTGTTTTGGGAAATGCTGCATCGTAGCCGAGCAGTTTCCATATAGGCTGCTCATATCGCTGTCCGAGCAGATCCCAGAGCGCAATATCGACGCCAGACAGCGCGTGATCTGCTTGCAGCACGTCCATACTGTTCTGGTGTACCAGCGTGTGAATTCTGGCAATATCCTCTGGCGAGTCGAGTGGCATTCCTAGCACTGACGCCAGCACAGGTTTTGAGGCGCTGTGCGACATCGGGCAGATCAGGCTGGCAATCGTAACGAGTGGAGAGGCTTCGCATTCGCCCCAACCGACATAACCTCCGGCTGAGACGCGAATCAGCAGCGCGTCCTGACTGCCGTCGCCAATATCTTCAATTTGGGGCATTGAAAAGTAAAAAAAATCGACCGCATCTATTTTCATTGAATGCTTCTCATCAAAACGTAATGGTCAGCCCGCCGTCAACCGTGATGACTTGCCCGGTGATGTATGATGCATCGTCGCCTGCCAGAAAATAGGCTACCCCTGCGATTTCTTCGGGACGACCAGCACGCTTGAGCGGGAGATGATGCCCTTCGACGTAATTCTGGCGAAACCACGCGCTTTCCAGTTCGTTCACGCCATTCACAACGCTCATTGGTGTGTCGATGAACCCCGGCGCAATCGCATTGACGAGTATATTACGCGGTGCTAGCTCCAATGCCAAACCCCGGCAGTACTGGTTGATTGCCGCTTTTGCCATACTGTAGCTGGTCGCCATTCGTTCTGCGCGTTCGCCGTGAATAGATGTGACGTGGATGATTCGCCCGCTTGCTGGCATCAGGTGTACGGCGAGCCGAGTCATGTACACCGCACCATTGACCATGAGGTCAAGTGCTTTGCGCCATTCTTCTAGCGGCGTTTCAATAGCATCCGCACCGATGAATGCGCCCGCACAGTTCACCAGCGCGTCGATTTCGCCCCATTCCTCGCGCACACGGGCTTCAATCTGCTCTACAGTTTCCAGATCGTCGTATGATCCTGCGCCGATCAAATGCTGACCGGGGGGGAGTTCGTCGCGGAGTTCACGGAGCAGCGGTTCCCGGCGTGCTACGAGACACACATTCCAGCCTTCTTGTGCAAAACGAAGCGCGGCTGCCCGCCCAATGCCTGATGACGCTCCCGTAATGATCACGCGCTTGCGCTTGTGCATATTCACTGAACCTCATTTGACAAATTTTGTGAACCCCCATACACTAACCCATGTTGTCACTTGTCGCAAGCCACAGGACAAAAATCAGTGCCTAAGGAACTGGTGACTGCTGATGAAATTCAGCAGGCGATCATCAACCGCATTATGAGCCGTCAATATGCTGCGGGCGAACGCCTTCCTTCAGTGCGCGACCTTGCCGGTGAACTCGGTTCAAACCGGAACACGGTGAACAAGGCGTATCAAAAACTAGCAGAAATCGGCGTGATCGAGAATGTCGGGCGCAAGGGCTTTCTTGTCAAAGAAATTGCTGGCGCGCGCCAGCACTCTGAAGATGAGCTGACTGCCTATTTTTATCAGCAGGCGGTCAATATAGCATGGCAGGGGCTGGCGGCGGGCATGACCGCTGAGGAAACGCTTCAGCACATCAAAAACGCTGTGACTGAAGTTTACGACCTCGGCGGCGTGAACATCGTTTTCT
>CAZBPB010000509.1:0-2670 GCA_964493565.1 uncultured Pleurocapsa sp.
ATGAAGACGATCTGGATCGTGTGTGGGAAGAGGTTGTTCAGCGGGATCGCAAATTTTCGTCGTGGTATCAAGATGGTGATGCTTCATCGCTAACTGACGCGGGGTGGTCTCCCGCCGGGCAGTTCCGCGAGATAGAATTTACGAGTTACAAAGCGCCGCGCTCATTTTTGGATGGCCTTATCAATCGCCGCTGGTCGCGTTTATGGTCTATGAGCAGTGAGGAGATCAATCAAGGGCTTCAAGCGGTAGAGGCCTATCTGCATGAGCAAAATATCAATCCTGATGTGCCGCGTGGGCTGCGCGCTGCCTTTCGGGTTCAAGCCTACCAGCCGCCGGAAGCAGGCTAACCTTTGAACATTCTGCACGTTACGCCGTACTATGCGCCAGCCTATGCTTTTGGCGGCGTTTCCCGCGCGGTGGAAGGCATGACAAAAGCCGTACTTGCGCGCGGGCATAATGTAACCGTGTTAACGACTGATGCTTTCAGCCAGACGGAGCGTTATCAGGAACACGAAGATGAATTGATGGATGGCATTCGTGTCATCCGCCTCCCCAATCGTTCCATCCAATTACGCGGCAAAGCTAATCTATCCACGCCGCGCGGTCTGAAAAGCGCCGCCCGAAAATGGCTGGATTGGGCAGACATTACCCATCTACACGAATTTCGCACCGTTGAAAACCTGAATATCGCGCCAATGGCCGCTGAATCGCGCCGTCCACTGGTGCTTTCGCCGCACGGCACGCTAACGCAAAGCACCGGACGCAGCCTGCTCAAACAAAACTGGGATCGTTTGTTCAGCCGCCGCATTGCCAGAGCGATCAATGCCGTGATCTGCCTGACCGACGTGGAAAAAGCCGATACCTTAGCCCTGTGGGAAAAATTAGGCGTCCCGCAGCCGGGGCTGTTTGTTGTGCCCAACGGCGTAGATGCCGCCGCATTTGACGGGCTGGAAGGTGATCTCGAATTTCGGAAGCGCTTCGCGCTAGGTGACAGTGTGATCTGTCTGTTTCTTGGAAGGCTGCACCCGCGCAAAGGGGTGCTTGAACTGGCACAAGCCTTCAAATGGGCAAACATTCGCGATACTAAATTGGTGATCGCCGGTGCAGATGACGGCGCGCTGCCCGCTATCCGTCCGATGCTCAATGATCGCATCATTTACGTAGGCTATTTGGAAGGGGCTGACCGTTTGGCGGCGCTGGCATCAGCCGATGTGTTTGCCCTGCCAGCCACCGGCGAAGGCCTGCCGATAGCCGCGTTGGAAGCGATGGCGGCAGGTTTGCCACTGTTGATTTCCCCCGGATGTAACCTTCCCGAAGCTGGAGAGGTAGGCGCGGCAGTCATTGTAGAGCCGCAGGTGGATCAAATCGCGCGGGCGCTCAACCAACTTCTAACCAACTCTACTTTTCGCCACGATATGGGCAGAAACGCCCGCACGCTTGCCGAACAGCGTTTCAATTGGGAACAGATCGGCATACAGCTAGAAAACGTTTATCGCCGCTATCTCTAGCCCATTTCGCTACAACAACCCTCAATCATTTGTTATGCTTAGTCTCTCAAAACTGCCGATACATAAAGGCTGATAGATGACCCTTACAACTGATGCCCTTATCGCCGCGTTCATTATTTTTCTATTGCGGATCGTCAACAACGGGATTGGAACGATCCGCTTAATCGTGATGGCGCGTCAACAGCGTGGCATCACGGTGGTGCTGGCCTTCTTTGAGGCGCTTACCTTTGCCATCACGATTGCCGCCGTTGCCACCGACCTTTCAAATTTGCTCAACCTCGCCGCTTACTGCGTTGGCTTCGCCGCTGGCAACTGGGTAGGGATGGCAATTGAGGCACGCTTCATCGTCAGCTACGTGCGAATCAACATTTTCGCCAAAACAAAGGGTCAGGAAATTGCGGATGAGCTTCGCAAGCGGGGCTTTGGCGTGACCGCTGCGCTGGGTACCGGTCACGAAGGACCAACCGAGATGTTGCACGCGATTGCGACCCGTAGAGACGTGCCCCAAATTGTTGATGTGGTCAACGAAATCAATCCCGCAGCCTTCACCTTCGTTGAGGAAGCGCGGGCAGTCAACAAAGGTTACATCCGAAAACATCATAAGATTGATTCCTCACAGGGGTTGAGTTCATAATATCTATCTCAACCCCTTCCTTTCCCGCCTGATTCCCATTGTTTTCTACCCCTGCTTGTTATGTTTTTCACAACTTTGTTAAAGTATTAAGCTATCGTTACACTTCCATGTAAATGGCGTAATATGTTCTGACATACGCCATGTTTTTTCTTACATTTAGGCTTATTTTTGGGGAGAGAACGTCATGCGAAAGTTTGCTTTCTTTGCCGCGTTGGTGGCAGCACTGCCGCTCAGCATGGCATTTGCGCAGGCCGCACCACCTGTAACGGAACTCGGCGATGGTGAAGGAGCGCTCGATATTATTGCGTGGGCGGGATATATCGAGCGCGGTGAAACCGATCCGGCTTTCGACTGGGTTACATCGTTTGAAGAAGAAACCGGCTGTCTGGTCAATGTGAAAACGGCAGCCACTTCAGATGAAATGGTCGCTTTGATGAACGAAGGCGTCTTTGATCTAGTCACCGCCTCCGGAGATGCCAGCCTGCGATTGATCGCCGGCGGGCGCGTTCAGCCGGTGAATGTTGATCT
>CAZBPB010000510.1:0-2663 GCA_964493565.1 uncultured Pleurocapsa sp.
GATCCTGTTCGGACTGGCGCTTCTGTACATTGTGCAAGGGCTTGGGATGCTGGTGAATCTTCCCCCGCCCCTGGGCTTTAAAGTCTAGAAAAATCCCGGTATCACAACGGGGCATTAGTTGGTGTACCCGGCTTGCGAGGGTACGGATTTGGCGTATGGGCGATCTTTTCGACCCTGACCAGATAATGCGGTTCATCAAGGGTGGGCAGGGTGATCTCGTCAATGGCGATCAGCTTGCCGCCCAGCTCTTTTAAGGCATGGCTTGAGTCTTCGGCTTCGGCATGCGCGCTGCGGCCTTTCATGGCGATGGCATAGCCGCCCACTTTGACCAGCGGCAGCAGGTATTCCAACAGCGCCGGAAGCCGCGCCACCGCCCGCGCCACCGCTACATCATAAGAGGCACGCTGATCGCGCATTTGCCCGGCTTCTTCGGCGCGGGCATGCAGAAATTCCACACCCTTCAAATTTAGGGTTTCGCACACCTCACGCAGGAAATTCAGCTTTTTGCCGGTTGCTTCCAGCAGGGTCACGTGAATGCCGGGAAATACGATTTTCAGCGGCAGGCCGGGAAAGCCCGCGCCGGTACCCACATCAATCAGCCGCAGATTTTCGGTACGCGGCAAAATCGTCGCCACGCTGAGCGAATCCAGAAAATGCCGTATCTGAATACCCGCATCATCGGTGATCGCGGTCAGGTTCATACGGCTGTTCCACTCGACCAGCAAGCGGGCGTAGGTATCGAATGCGGCAACTTGCGCTGGCGTGAGCGCGAGATTAAACAGGGCGAGGGATTGGGAGGCGAGAGTAGGCATATGCGCTCTCACCCCTGCCCCTCTCCCTCAGGGAGAGGGAAGGCGTTGGGGTATGTTTGGCAAGCTAACACGATTTTTTGCAGTGACTCTGCTAGATTTTTGAAAATCTGGTCATTTGTGAAGCGAATAATGACATAGCCTAAGGCCGTCAGGTGATTTTGACGTGCCTGATCCTCCTCGATTTGCCGCTGGTGAATCTTTCCATCAAGTTCAATGATCAAGTGTGACTCGTAACACAGAAAATCAACAACATAGCGGGTTCCAGCTATAGGATGCTGACGGCGGAATTTAAGCCCGAAGAGCCGTCTGTTTCTTATAGCTGACCAGAGCATGTCCTCATGACCTGTTTCATGTTGCCGCAGATTTCGGGCAACCTCAACCATTACCTGATCTGCCATTTCTCTATAAACAGGTTCCAGGGAAGATGATTGATCGGATACCATGATTTACCGCCAATCAATCCCCCTCTCCCTGAGGGAGAGGGGAAACGGGTGAGGGCGCTTTACTCCGTCGGCGGCGGGTCAGGGAACAGGGTATGCACCGGGCCAGCCGAAGGCAGGAACATGTTGGTGTAAGACACAAATTCGCTGCGCGGGTTGCGCACGATGTCGAAATTGCAGTTTCCGGCATCCTGCGGGTTATCGGTGCCGGGGCCGAAATCATCGAAGCCGTCGTTGACCGGCGCGTTCCACGTTTGCCCATGTGGCGCGGTACTCAATTTCATAATGACCAGGGCGCAGATTGCCCACATTCACCGAGTAGAACACATAGAACTGGTTGTCTACACGTTGAACGTCGCTGCGCACCACCTGATTAAATGGCGCGCCGTTCATACGCACGGAATACTGCACATTGTCCAAATGCTGCTGCATCTGTTCTTCGGTGCGCGTGAACCACGACCAGTACACGCTGATAGTGTCGTTATCGTACACAATGCCGGGAAGCGCCAGCGGGAAGTTATCACAGGCCGCGTAGATCACGCCCGGTGTTTCCGAACGGAAGGCATCGCTTAATCGCGGGCCAAGCACCACCAGCGATTCAGGCGCGAGGTTGGGGTTCAGCACGCCGCCATTAGGCATCGGCAGCGAAACCAGATTGCCAAGTGCCGCGACGCCAGCCGCTGTGCCTGCATCGGTAGAGCCGCCGGTTGTGCCGCTTCCGGCTGCGGTGCTGCTGCCGGTCGGGTTTTGCGGCGATTGGCAGCCATCGTTCACGTCGCTGACCACAAATTCAAAGTCCACGCTGGCAGGATTGGTATCGCGGGCAACGACCACTCTGGCGCTGGCGGATGATCCGGCAGGTACCGTTTGACCGCCGCTGTAATTGATCACTTCGCTAAAAGTGAAAGCGCCATCCACCGATACCTGACGCAGATCGCTGAGGGCGGTGCCGCTTCCAGCAGTGCCGGTAAACAGTTGAAAATACACATCCCAACCGGTCAGCATCGTGCCGCGCAAATTCATCACCCCGCTGGTATCGCAGGCGACAAAAAAGGCGTTCACATCGTTTTGCGGGCCGCTGGCGGTGGGTACCGGGGTGGCTGGCGTAGTTTGTGCCAGCGCGCGCGGCGTGACCGGGAAAATGGCAGCAACAAACAGTGCCGCCACAACCGGCAGCGCAAGAGAAATGAGCAGTGAGGGCTTGCGTTTCACAGGCAGGTCCTTTCGTGTTTCCGGCACAATCATAGCGCAATTTCTGCGTTTAATCTTTATTCGATCTCGACTACAATCATGCGCCGATACGACGATTTTACCTCACCCCTTAATCCCCTCTCCGTGCACGGAGAGGGGAAGCCACCCGTGTGTGGCAGGGTGAGGTTTATTGAGGACATTACCCCGTGAGCAAACCGAT
>CAZBPB010000511.1:0-2655 GCA_964493565.1 uncultured Pleurocapsa sp.
TTTGGCGAAAAAGCCGCCCCCGTCGGTCTGCTCGAAAATATTCCCACTTTGTTTATGGATTTGACCGGCGATGTGTGGCTGGCGCTGCTGGTTGTGTTGATTGTCGCCACCGTGTATGTCGTCCCTCAGCTTCCCGGAGACCGCCGGTTATGGGCAGTTGCGCTCTGGATGCTCGCCCCGATCTGGCTTTATCTGCTGTCTCCGGCAGTAGGTTGGTTTACAGACCCGGTTTCGGGAATGTACCTTACCCGTTACTTCTGGTGGGTAATGCTTCCCTTCACCCTCTGGGTTGCATCGGGGCTTGCGCGCGCCCCCCGTCTGGTAACTTCTATTCTGGGCGTGGTTCTTATCGCTGCGATAGGCTGGTCAGTGCCCCAACGCTATGACGAAAACGCCGTCCCGATGATCGAGAATTTCACGCTGCTTTCTGAGGAAGCGAAATGGGGCGATGTGCTGCTGATTGACCCCAATCTACCCGAAATAGATCACTACGTATGGCAGTATTTCATCAACGCCTATCTGCCCAACGGTTTCAGCATAGTTGACGATCCTTCAGGATACCGCCGTGTATGGTATGTTTCGGTTGATGGCCTGCAAGAACCGCAAATGTACCAGACATTAGCGAGCAATTATGTACCGGGAAAGTTCTTTGGCCCGTGGAATTTCCTGTTTCGCCTTTATGAAGCACCACCCGATCCTGAAGGCATCCTCTTTGATAATGGAATGCGCTTTCATGGGGCGGAAATCGTGGGCGCATTAGACGCAGGTGCTACCGCGTTTCGTGAAGGCGAAAGTTTTCGCCTTCGCCTGTGGTGGTCTGCCGATGCCGTTCCAGCGCAGGATTACAGCGTTGGCATCTACTTATTTGACAGCTATGGCGGGCTTCGCGCCGAAAGCAACAGCGGCCCGGTCATATTAGAAGGCCCAACCGAGACCAGCCGCTGGCAGCCGGGTCATTACTATATTGAAGAACGCGAAATTCAACTTCCAGAAAATATCATCACGGGTGATTATTCGCTGCATCTCTCCGTATACCAGTGGCAGGACGGGCAGCGCATTGGCGCAGATGGGCTGAATGTTGATAGGCTGCTCCGCTTGCTACAGTTCCCGATCCAGACCTGGTGGATGCCATAATATCTACAATCCGCTGCATGCCGTTTTAAGTTAAAAATTCTGCAAAAACCTACGGGAATCATACGAGTATTACGAAATTCAACCCATTTTTCAGCGCGAAAAATAAAACTGGTTCATAATACTTCGCAAGCATGTGCTGCCATCACGCAGCTACCAGTGCCCCGGCGCGAGAGCCTGATCAGGTGTTCCGTCGACTTCCGCACCCATTTCAAAAGAGGACTGGCATGAAACTACGTTCTTTATTCCCCATCGGCATTATCAGCATCTTGATAATGGCAGCATTACCCGTAATCCCGATCATGGCGCAGCAGCCTGTCGCAGTTGCATACGGGCAAACTGTCGGCGGCGCAATTTCGCCAACAGTACCTACTGCCGTATTTTTTCTGCAAGGAGCGGCTGGCGATCTTGTTGACTTGCGTCTGATCACCTTTGCCCCGGAACAGGACTTCGCGCTTTCGGTGATTTCGCCAGCGGGCCAGCCGATTGGCGCCGAAGGTCAGTCTGAGCTGATGCTGCGCCTGCAAGAGACAGGCTCATTTGCAATTCAGGTATCCAGCCTCGGCGCACAATCTGGCGAATTCCTATTACAGATCTTTGGAACACCTGCGGGCGCGCCTTTACAAGCGATTGCACCGAATGCGCCAATTACGGTCACGTTCCCCGGCGCGCCACAGGTTTTCAGCATAACGGCTGATCTTTCAAGCCCGCAAACGCTGGCGATCAGCAGCGCAGATGGAGCAAATTTCGAAGTGCTTGTGATCAATAACCGCGGGCAGATTCTGCTCTCGGCTTCCGGCCTAGTTTCGATTGATCTGGCGCTTCCACCTGCTGGTAACGGCGTGAACGCTTACGAGGTTCACATTACGCCAACCGATGGCGCGACGAGCGGAACCGTTCAGGTTAGTTTAACCTCCGGCTCAAGCAGCCCTGCGCCAACAGCAACCCTCCGCACAGACGTTCAACAGCCGCCCGTAACCACACCTGACGTAATTCCGCCGGGTACTGGCGCGTGTTCTGTAAGCGCGAATGGCGTGGTGAATGTGCGGCAGGGACCAAGCACCAACTACTTTATCGCTGGCCAACTTTTACCCGGTGTAACGCTGCCGGTCATCGGGATCAATCAGGACTGGTATGCCGTCACTTTCAACGGCGTAACCGGCTGGGTATCCGCTGCTGTGGTCACTGCGTCTGGAGATTGCTCCACAGTTCCATTCATGAGCGCCGAGGGTGTGCCAGCAGTCGCTACGACAGCTGCAACGCAACCCCTAACGCCTACAACCGTCGGGCTGACGGCAACCTATACCTATACGCCAACACAGGCCGCGGATCAAGTAGCGCCAACAGCGACGTATACGCCGACGACTGAAGGAAATGTTGCAGCACCCACGCAAACCTACACGTCAACGCAGATTGCGTCCACGATAACGCTTACGCCGACGTACACACCCACTGTCCCTGTGGCAACGGCGCCGCCGGACTCGAACTACTTCCTTACGCTGCCTCTGGATTCATCCTCCAGCG
>CAZBPB010000512.1:0-2638 GCA_964493565.1 uncultured Pleurocapsa sp.
GCCCGCCGCGCTTCTCCTGCTTTTTGGCCTGCCTATCCTGCTCTTCTGGGGATGGCCGAAAGTGAAATACCGCCGCCTGCGCGACGGTGTCAGCCTCGTTATTCGCTGCCTGATCTTCATACTGGTCGTCTTTGCGCTGGCAGGGATGCAGGTCGCGCGCGGAGCAGACCGGTTGGCGGTCGTTTATCTGATTGACAATTCTGACAGTATCGGTCAGGGCGGGCGTGAGCGGCAGCTTGAATACGTTCGCGAATCGCTGAATGCGATGTCCCCCGATGATCAGGCCGCGATTGTGGTCTTTGGCGCGGATGCTGTAGTCGAACGCCCGATGAGCGGAGGGCGTGAGTTACCCGCGCTGCGTTCAACACCAGTCACAGGTAACACCGATCTCGAAGAAGCCATTAGTTTAGGGCTGGCACTGTTTCCTGAAGATGCGGCGCGGCGCATGGTCATTTTGAGTGATGGCGCGCAGACAGTGGGCGATGCTACCGCTTCAGCAGGGCGCGCAGCCGCAACAGGTGTTGAGATCAGCTACGTTCCAACTGCTCGTGAAGCGTCGCCTGAAGTGCGTGTGCTCGAAGTGCGCGCTCCGGAAACAGTCAGCGCGGGGCAGCTTTTCGATATCGGCATCAGCGTTGAAGCCAGCGCCCCTACCGACGCGGTTATCACCATACTGGCAGGCAATGAAGTGATCAGCCGTGAATCGCGAACACTGGATTCGGGCATCAACAATTACGCGCTCGAATTGCAAGCATCTGATAGAGGGTTTCGCGATTTTCGGGTGGTGGTTGAGCCTGCACAGACAGCGGATGGATATTTGCAGAATAACGAACTCGCAGCCTTTACCCGTATTGACGGCCCGCCCTCTGTGTTAATTGTGGCGCAGGAAGAAGACGAGTCCCGATACATCGCTGATGCCCTTACCGAACTGGGTTTTAACGTCAATCAGGTATCGCCTAGCGGTCTCCCTATTGGTGTAACAACACTGGAAAATTACGACAGCGTAGTGCTGGCGAATGTTCCCGCAACTCAACTTTCAACACGACGGATGGACGCGCTCAACAGCTATGTTCGCGATCTGGGTGGCGGGCTTGTAGTAGTCGGTGGGCCGGACACTTACGCGCCGGGCGGTTATTTCCAAACGCCGCTGGAAGAAGCGCTGCCGGTGAATATGCAGTTGCAAGATCAGCAGCGCATTCCCCAGCTTACTATCGCGTATGTCATTGACCGTTCCGGCTCGATGACCGCTGTCGGCCCTAGCGGTGTGGAAAACATTGAACTGGCGAAAGAAGCGATCATTCGCTCGATTGACTTTTTGCAGCCCACCGACCGTGCGGGCGTAGTTTCGTTTGATGTGGACGGCGTATGGATTGCTGAAGTACAGCCCGTGCTAGATCGCATCGGACTGCAAACGCAGGTCGCTTCACTGCGGGCAGGCGGCGGCACCGATATTCTTGCAGGTATGCGCCTGGCGGCGGAAGCGCTGGCGAATGACCCCGCCCCACGAAAACATATTATTCTGCTCACGGATGGCGGTGCTACCGAAAGCGGTCTGGTCGAACTTGCAGCAGAGCTAAACGAACAGTACAACACCACCACCAGCGTGATCGCAATCGGCGGTGGCCCGGATTTTCTGGAGCAGATGGCAGAACGCGGTGGGGGTAACTATCACGAGGTTGAATTGGTTGAAAGCATCCCGACCATCTTCACGCAGGAAACCGTACTAGCAACACGTTCGTATTTGATCAATGAAACTTTTACGCCTACCGTTTTCGCTTCAAGTCCAATTTTGCAAGGTATCACCTCTGCTCCTGAGCTGCTCGGTTACGTTGCCACATCGCCCAAACAAACCGCGCAGGTGGTGCTGCGCGGGCCAGCGCCCTATTACGACCCGATACTGGCACAGTGGCAGTATGGCCTCGGACGCGCCGTCGCCTTCACCAGTGATGCCACTGGACGATGGGGAGCAAACTGGGTTAACTGGGATGATTTTGCCCGCTTCTGGAGCCAGATCGTGCAGTGGACAGTCGTTGAAGGCTCGATCCAGAACGTGGAATCTGGCGTCGTCCTGAATGGTGAAACCGCCAGCCTGAACGTAGATGCCCGCGCCGACGATGGTAGTTTTCTGAACGGGCTAAACCTGATCGCCAGCATCGTCCCGCCAGAAGGCGAAGCCTTCACAGTACCTATTCGGCAGGTCGCGCCCGGTCAGTATGCCGCCGATTTTATTCCAGATTCTGAAGGCGCTTATCTTGTGCGGCTGAGCGGCACCGCGCCCGATGGCGGTACGGTCGAGCAAACCAGCGGCTGGGTGATGAGCTATTCACCAGAATACTGCGCAAGCGGATTATCTGATGGTATTGCCTTGCTTTCCCGGCTCGCCGACGAAACCGGCGGTCAATCGCTTGCAGACTCGCCGGAAGCCGTATTTGCTCACAATTTGCAGGCCCGCGCCGGTTATACTCCCGCATGGCCTTATCTACTGCTGACCGCAGCCCTGCTTCTGCCATTGGATGTGGCTGTACGCCGCCTGATCATCACTCGCAGCGATCTACGCCGTGCCCGTGCCGCCATTTTTGGCGCGCCGGAAGCCGCAGCCGAAACGGTTGAACGCATGGCAGCCCTCAAGACAGCGAAA
>CAZBPB010000513.1:0-2637 GCA_964493565.1 uncultured Pleurocapsa sp.
CTGGCGTGGGAAGTTGTGCGCAAGCCACATTAGGCTGTACCCCGCATATTGTCAGAGCGCGCCGCAAACTACGTGTTCCGTTCCCATAACTGCATTCCCGTCCCATAAAAATCGGTAGGAATTTCACGGATCAGGGTGTAACTCTCCAGAAATTCCGAGTCCCGCGCCAGTCCGTTGCGGATAAACGCTTCCATCGTCACCAGAAATTGCGGCTGTGTATCGTAGATTAACTGCGGCGGGATGGCGTAATTCTGTCCTTCAACAATCAACGCCGGATCAATCGGATAGTAATTCCGCAGCTCTGGTGTGACCAACCCAACTGTATCCACAATCGTTGCCCCGCTAAAATAGCCCACCGCGCCAATGTCCGCTGAAGCCACGCGGGTTTCGGCGGTTACGCCAGCATCATCGCGCAGGTATTCGCCCATTTGCTGGTAGAGCAGTTCAATTTCATGCCACGCCATTTGCGGCGCGGGGCGGCCTGCCCCGTGATCCGGGTGCAGCGTCCATGCATTCAGCGACGTGAACAGGCACAATGCGCCAAATGCGCCCGCGATGATCGGGATGACAGCTTTAGCACGGGTCTTTTGCAGCGGGGCTAACAGCGCCCACAATCCGGTAAACACTGCCAGCATCAATGCAGGCAGCGGCGGGGCAAAATACCAGCGAAACATCAGCGGATTTAGCAGCGCGAATACCGCGAAATACAGCAAGGGGTAGATGAACAGCGGCAAAACGCGCGGCAGTTTTCGCGCGCTGTAGGGAAAGGCGAACAGCACACACACCAGTATGATGAGCGCGCTGATCATCGTGCCGGTGCTTCCAAAAGCGTCGAAGGCGAAGAACAGGTTGGAATAGGTACGCAGCAGTCCGGCGAAGGCATCCATTGGCCCTACCAGATAGGCATGGCGCTTGGCGGTTACGCTGTTAGGAATTGGCGAGCCAAACTGCGCGGTGCTGAAAATCAACCAGGGCAGCAGAACAAGAATCGCCGCCAACCATGTTGCCCATGGAATACGGCGGGAACGAATGCCTTCAAGTAACTGCCAGCCTAATAACGGCGCAATCCACAGCACCGCATCGGCGCGGGTCAGGAAGCCAAGCGTCACGCAAACGCCAATCCCCGCTTCACGCCAGCGTTTTTTGCGCGGCAATTCGGATTCGGGAATCAGGATATACAGGCTGAAAGCGGCGAACATCCACAGAATATTCAGGCTGGTTTCCATGCCGCCGATAGCAAAGGTCACGCTCATCGGGGCGACTGCCCATAGCAACGCGGGGACAGCAGCGAAATAGTCGCTGTGGGTTAGCCGCCGCGCCAGCAAAAACAGCAGTATGCAGGTGGTGGCATCGGCAGTCGCGCTGAGGGCGAGGGCATAGGATGGAAAATCACGCCCGTTGAGCAGCCCGCCTGTGAACGCCATGATCAGCGCCCACAGCGGGGTGGTTGTGCCAAGCGTGTGTATACCAGGATTGTAAACGAAGCCTAACCCGTCAATCAGGTTGCGACTGTAGCGAAAGGTAATAAACGCGTCATCAATCGTGCGTGGGCCGGGCAGCAGCCGCGCAATCATAGCGACGGCGACGATCAGCAGCAGGATCAGCCAGACATGAAGTGGAATGCGCCTGAGCATGGGTGAATTACCACTGCAAAAACAAAAGACGCTCTCATGAGCGTCCTCTGATCATACCCGTAAACCTGATGCTGAAACCGTTACCGTTTGCGCGATTGCGGGTTGTCTTGGCGTAGTTGATCAACCATGCTGTCGGTCAATTCGCCGTCGCTGGTCAGGCGCGTCTCCGGTTCGTCGGCTTGAAGCTCATCTAGGCTCATGTCGTCATTTTTACGCTTGGATTTGCTGCTGCCAGCCCCATAAAGATACTGCGCTTCACGCTCAATCTGGCGCTCAACTGCCTGATCTTCGCGCACTGCGTTCATGGTATCCATCCCGTGTGCAGCCAGCCCCACGCCCCAGCCAAGCATCACCAGCAGCGGCCATGGGAAACCGATATCTGCGAAGCCAGAGGTTATCCCAAAAATGAGCCACAGCATCGGGATAATCGTCGCGTAAACGCTGAGGTGTTGATAGAACTCCCGGCGCTTGTCCATCGGCTTGGTAACGGCTTTGCGCACCTTACGCAGGGCTTTTTTACTTTGACGATTCCAGTTTGGCCCGTAAGACCGGTAATAGGCATCGAAGATTGATTGTGTTCTTTTCGCCGCTTGCTTGCCCGTTTCATAATAGGTTTCAATACCGTGGGCAGCTAAGCCCGATCCCCACGCAAACATTACGATCAGCGGCCACGGGAAACCCCCGCCGGTCAGGCCAAAGATCACCCAGAGCAGTAAATTAATGACTACAAAGGTGACCAGGTGAATATTAAATTCTTTGCGCTTGTTGATCTGCTTCTCAGCACGTTTGCGGGCCGCTTTCGGTGTATCTAGATAGAGCGCATCTTCTCCCGTCCAACTTTCAACGTTTTCTTCGATGGCATCGCGAATTGCCTCCCCTGCTTCTTTCCAGGGGTTCGTCTCTTTTTTCGGCTGTTTCTTGGGTTTTTCGTTTGGCGCGCTGCTGGTTGAGGCTGCACTTTGCAGCGCATCATTCACCATTTTGCTGGCATCGCTCAACTGCT
>CAZBPB010000514.1:0-2634 GCA_964493565.1 uncultured Pleurocapsa sp.
CTTTGCGTCTTCAAGTGCAATACCATCAAAGTACTTGTAATGGGAAGGTGCGCATGGCTAAGAATTACTATGATGTGCTTGGCGTAAAAAAAGACGCCAGCGAGAAAGAAATCAAAAGCGCCTTCCGCAAACTGGCAAAAAAGTATCATCCGGATACCAATAAGGACGACCCTACTGCGGAAGCGCGTTTCAAGGAAATAAATGAGGCCTACGAAGCCTTAAGCGATAAAGAAAAGCGGTCAATGTACGACCGTTTCGGCACAGTCAACCCGCAGGCAGCAGGCTATAACGGCGCGCCCGGCGGTTACACTGCTTATACACGTACAGCAAATCCCGAAGATCTCGGCGACTTTTCCAGCATCTTCGATTCCATATTTGGCGGCGCTCGTGGGCGGCGCGGCGGGGCAACTTCCCGCGTTCAGGATATCCCCTTTGGCGGCTCTGGCTATGCCATGAATGGCTCTGACATCACCCAGAGCGCCCCTATCAGCCTTGCCGAAGCCTACACTGGCACCACCCGCTTAATCACGCGCTCCGGGCGCACCATTCGCGCCAAGATACCGGCGGGCGCAACCAGCGGCACCAAAGTGCGTTTGACCGGGGAAGGCGAAGCGGGTATCAACGGCGGCGCGCCCGGCGATATGTATCTGATTGTCGAGGTCGAGCCTGACGGCCAGTTTGAGCGTAACGGTGATGATGTAACCACTGAAATCAAGGTTGATATGTTTTCCGCCTTGCTCGGCGGTGAAATTGATGTGCCAACCTTAGGCCGCCCGGTGAAGCTGAAAGTGCCGCCGGGAACCCAGAGTGGGCGCAAGTTCCGCCTCACAGGCAAGGGGATGCCCCACCTGCGTGACCCGCAAACTTTTGGCGATTTATATGCCCGTGTGTTGATCACAGTGCCTGATCATTTGACTGACGACCAGCGTGAAGCGGTTGAAAACCTGCGCGGTATGTTCTCGTAATTTTCTGTTAGCTCCAATTCAGAATTTGAAAGAGCGCCCTTCACTTCATGGCGCTCTTTCTGTTCCGTCAAAACTGTTTGTCTAAATCTTGTTTTACATTCTTTAGCCTTTACGCGCGCGCCAATGCCGCATAATTGAAATTCATGAATAAAGAATAATTTTGAGACGAATGCCGAAAAATTATGACGAAGGCGCGCATTCTTGTTGTTGAAGATGAATTGAATTTGCTGGAAGGCATCAAAACCGTCCTGGAAATTGATGGTTTTGAGGTTACTACCGCTGAAAATGGCAAACATGCGCTTCAGGTGCTTCATGATGCCAGCAGCGGCGGCGCGGACATGCTTCCTGAGTTGATCGTCTCAGATATCATGATGCCGCACATGGATGGTATTGACTTGCTGCGCGCAGTTCGCGCAGAACAGCGGTGGATCAATATCCCGTTCATTTTCCTCACCGCGCGCGGCGAAAAGATAGATGTGCAGCGTGGCAAGCAGCTAGGCGTAGACGATTATCTGGTCAAGCCCTTTGATCCGCAGGAATTACTGGTCGCCGTCGAATCGCGCATTAACCGGCATCGCGATCTGGAACGCGTCCATTCCACGCAAATGGGCGATATCAAGCGCAATATCCTGATGATCCTCAATCACGAGTTTCGCACCCCGCTCACCTTTGTGGTGGCCTATGCCGATATGCTTAGCGAGCACGAAAATAGCCAGTTAAGCGATGAAGATTTGCTCACCTTCCTGAAGGGAGTCAATACCGGCGCGGTCAGGTTACGGCGGCTGATCGAGAATTTCATCACGCTGGTTGAATTTGAGATGGGCGAAGCTGAACGCAGTTACGCGCTTCGCCGCACCGGCATCACCGATCTGGCGCGGCTGATCGAGGCGGCAAAAGCGTCTGTTTACAACGAAGAAATTCTTAACCCGTTGGAAATTGACGTACCTGTAGATTTACCGACGTTTGATGCCGATCCGGTTTATCTACAATTCGCTATCGTCCAACTGCTTGATAATGCGATCAAGTTTTCCGCGCCGGGGCAGCCGGTTCGCGTAGAAGCTCGCGCTGAAAACGGGACGATACATATAAGCGTGCTGGATCGCGGGCGCGGTATTCCCGAAGCCGAACGCCAGCATATCTGGGAATCGTTTTACCAGATCAACCGCGAAGAATTTGAAGATCAGGGGTCAGGCTCAGGGCTAACGATTGTTAAAAAGATCGTTCAGTTACATGCAGGCAGCGTCGTTTGTGAAAGTGTGGCGGGTGAAGGCAGTGTGTTCACCATCAGCCTTTCGATCAACCTCTGATAAACTTCGAGTCAATCCACAAACCGGTACTTGATCAGCGTCCACAGGGCTTTGGGGCCATCCGTCCACTTGATTTTCTTGCCTTCCGTCCACTCGCGCCCGTTGTAAGAAATAGGCACTTCGTAAATACGCACCTTCTTCTTCAGCACTTTCGCCGTCACTTCCGGCTCAAATTCAAACCCGCGCGCGTTGATCTTCATATCCTTCACAACTTCCGCGCGGAACACCTTATAGCAGGTTTCCATATCGCTCAAAATCGCGTTATAGAGGATGTTGGTGGCAAATGTGAGCGATTTGTTGGCAACCATGTTCCAGAAATTCATCGCCTTGCGGGGGCCGCCTAGAAAGCGTGATCCATACAC
>CAZBPB010000515.1:0-2628 GCA_964493565.1 uncultured Pleurocapsa sp.
CATACCCGGCGCAAGCCCAAAAATTAACGCGCCGGGCATTAACTATTTCAGCGAATACACAAGGCTGGGCGTGATGTAGCGTAATTCCCGTCAAAAAGAAAAGCGCCCGTCTACGGGCGCTTTTTGTTACGCACTTACAAGCTGCAAAGAACGCACCTTGCTGGACATCAGTCGCACACGGCGCTGTAGGTGCAGATGATGCAAGCATTCATTCACTGTCGAACGGGTGCAGCCGCAGCCTTCTGCGATTTCCCAGATCGCCGGCGCGTACCCGCGCTCATTGAGATAACTCTCGATAAAACGAAATACCTGCTCTGCTTTTCTGTCACTCATGATACCTGCTCCAATGCACGCTATTTCACTCAATAATAGAACAGGTTTTCTAAATTTCAATTTGAATATGGTTAGGAATATTGACCAGCGCAAATCTACTCCACAACCTCAACCAATTCATCCAATGTGCAGCCGAAATACTGCATGAGAGCAGCCGCACTATTTGGTTCAAGTCGGTCAATGTCATCCCGATACCAACGCGAAATCGTCGGGATCGACAGCTTCGTTTCGGATGCTACTTCACGCTGACTGATCGCCCGATTTTCATGAGCGCTTTTGGTTAAGAGCAACTGCTTGAAGCGCGTTTGAAATCTCGCCATGCCGCACCTCCTATACATCCATACTAAGGATATACGTATACGTCAATAAAATCAATCTTTGCGATTGACAATATACACGTTAGCGTATATAATGTATATGTAAGCATATGCACCAAAGAGGGGATGCCATGTTAGGAATTCAGCTTTTAACGTCACGCAAGACCGAAGCGCAGCCAGTGATGGTTGTGTCATTAGACGATGTGCAGCGCGGCGATAAGGTGGTCGTGCTGGTCGAAGGCGAATGGCTCTGCGGTTACGTGCTCAAGACCTACGAGCGCCGCGATTTTTGGACACATGAATCTAAGCCGGTCGTGCTGGCGACGTGGTGGAACGGTGAAATGTGGAAGGAAGGCGGTTTCAATCCGACTTCGGTAGCGCGTTACGAGTGGCAGGCAGAGTAAGCGGCTGATGAATTCTCATCAGCCGCCGAGTGAAGCGGGGCGCGTCAACTTGACCGGAAGCGCACCCCGACATTGATAAGGATACCACGAATGTTAAGCACCGCAGAATACCAACCCGACCTGAGCGAACCCGGCTTCATTTATGTCCTTGAATTCTCGAAGCCATTGGGCAACGAGCGGCACAGCGCCCGCTATTACGTGGGTTGGGCGCGGGATGTTGAGACACGGGTGAACCATCACCGCAAAGGCTCTGGCGCTGCCATCACCCGTGCAGCGGCTGCGGCTGGTATCGCCATGAACATCATCTATGTGATGCCCGGCACTCGCCATGACGAACGCCGGGTAAAAAACCAGAAGAACACTCGCCGCTGGGTGCAAACCCAACTACGCCGTCAGGCAGAAAGAACATCATGAGCTTCAAATCTCCTAATCGCACTGTTACTCCGCTCCGCCAGCAGTATCTAGCAATCAAGGCCAATTACCCGGACGCGATTGTATTTTTCCGGCTAGGCGACTTCTACGAAACCTTCGATCAAGATGCCGAAATCGCCGCCAAGGAACTCGATCTTGTCCTCACTGGTCGCCCTATCAGTCGTGATGAGCGCGTGCCGATGGCCGGTGTACCCCATCACGCGGTTGACACCTACATCGAAAGACTGGTTACAAAAGGCTACAGCGTGGCTGTGGTTGAGCAGATCGGCGACGCACTACAGAAGGGTGTTATCGAACGTCAGGTCACACGGGTGATCACGCCGGAAGTCCAAAATGACGATCAGGCATTGGAGGAGCAATACGATCCACATCACCCATCAGACGACGTAGTGTTTTCTGAACCTGTGCTGAAGGGTCTGATTGCGGCCGTCAACGGCGCGTTGGAAAGTCGTGCCGTGCTGGAATACCGGTTGGACACAGATAGAGGGCGCATCTTCATCAAGACGCCATGCCTGCGCGTTGAAGGTGGCGAGGTAATTGCAACTATTCCCCTGCTTGGCGAGGCGGTACTGGTTGACCACTGCCTGCGGCGTCTGCTGCGTGAAGAGGCACTTGTAGATTGGGCGCTAGAGCAGAATGAAGAATCCGCAGACGTGCAGCCCGAAGGCTACATGCGCCCATGCGAACGATGCGATGGGTTTGGAAGCATCGCCAATGGCGACTTGGTAACCCCTTGCCCCGTTTGCGACGGCACCGGTATCCACATCAATGAGGATGATGAGTAGCCTGCTGTTCGCTGCATGTGGACGAGCACCGACTATCAATATATCCCTGAGAGGGGTGAATCATGACCGCGCAAGAACAATACAGCAAATTCAAACAGCAGATGGACGCGCTTGAGGATGAAAGCATCAAACTGAATGGATGCGTTCCCGTTACGCGGTTGGTCTTTGCAGGCGGTACGTACAGCGATTGCTAATCAAACTGCGATCGTTCGCGCGGAGGGGGATTAGCGGTGCGCCATTACGTCTACATCCTTGCCGTGCCTTCGGGCGCGATCAAGATTGGCTTTGCTCAGGATGTTGAGCAGCGCCGGGCGGATATTCAAACCGCGAATCACGAGGAAGTACGCTTGCTGCAAA
>CAZBPB010000516.1:0-2625 GCA_964493565.1 uncultured Pleurocapsa sp.
GCTGCGCTCCGGGTCGATGCCGATGCTGAGGTAGTCCAGCACCATCTGGTAAACGTTGTCGCGGATGGTGGCGATATGCTCTTTCTCCGGCTTGGTGGTGAGCGTGTGCAAATCCGCGACGATGAACAGACACTCGTATTCGTCCTGAAGGCGCACGCGGTTCGCCAGCGAGCCGACGTAATGCCCCAGATGCATGCGCCCGGTGGGGCGGTCGCCTGTTAAGATGCGTCCTTTAACTGCCATAATTTATTCTGCTCCTGTGCTTGCAGCTTATGCGTTCAGCCGAAATAAAAAACGCCCGTCCCACAATGGGGACGAGCGCAACGTTGCTGGCAACGCGCCCGCGATACCACCCCGGTTAAGCTGGCGTATCTCCAGCTTCCCTCTGGTCAAGTGCCCTGTAACGGTGGCAGTTTCCGGCGCGGAAGAAAAGAAGTGATTAGTTATTGGTTGTTAGTTCTTAGTTTAGGGCTGGCGCAGCTTTGATTTGGCGGCGCTTTCAACCAAAAACTAAAGACTCATTACTAAAAACTGCTTTTCTCTTTGCAGCTCGGAGAGTCCATTCGGCGCGGGCGTGCGGGCGGTTTCTCAGCCAATCATCCGTTTCCAGAGGACGAACCGCTTCTCTGTAGTGCCGTGTTCGCGCGTACTCTTCTCTCGTCACAGCTTTTGTAGCGACGATTGTACGCGCTGGCAGGAAAGGAGTCAACGGGGGCTTGGTGCATCACCACACGACGCGGCTCATCCACTGCGTTGGTACAACGTGAGGTGTCCCAGTTCGCCGGGGAATTCCATTTCGGTGAATGGCGTATAGTGCTGGCGAAGGTGATCTATCAGCCCTTCGATAACCTGCACCTGATCCTGCCATTGGTCAACCATGACAATGTAAGCGGGCGGATCACTTTCCAGCCCTGCAATGATCTGTCCCGCCAAGTTTGAGTTGACGAAGAACCAAGGATACATATTAGTATAAAAGGCAGGCGGTAGATAGCCGCTGATCGGGTAAAAATTTCCGGTGGGATCAATATCCGGCAAAATCCAGACGCGCGTTCCGGGCGGGGCACCTGTCTCGCGAGTGACCCACTGGCTGACGGGAATCAGCGCATCGTACTGGCTCGTGCCAGCGCCGAGCTTGACCCGATAATACGCGGGCAGTACAGCACCAACCACAAGGAGCGCGGCTACAGCCGCATAGCCATAAGCGCGATGCCACGTCAGCCATCGAGACGGCTCCATCCGAGCGATGGAATAGACAGCGCCCGCGCTCATCAATGCAACAAACGGCACCGCGCCCGACAGGTGAAAACGCCCGTAACGCGGGTAGACAAAAACCAGCATAGCAAGCGTAAGACCAATGAACAGCACCACTTCTTTGCCGCTTAAAATCTGTCGCTTCCAGACCGAATAGACAAAATAAGGGACTAGTGCCAGCCACACGACCAATATAACGACTTCTTGAACAGCCGGTAATTGAATGCCCAGCGCTGCAAAAGGAGTGTTGTAGTTAATCATCAGGTAGAAAGCGCGGCTCAAAACACCCTGCCCTGCCAATATTCCGGCGGTCAGCGCCAGAGGAATCATGACGCCACAGGCAAACCATGCCAGGTCGCGCCACATGATTTTCCAGTCTCGCCCCAAAATGCGCCACAGAAAAAATACGCCCGCGACTGCTACGGCAGGCTGCTTAATGATAGGCATGCAGCCGACCAGAAGCCCGACAACGAACGGACGCCACCAGGAGCTTGGATAGTTTTGCCAGATCATCAATGCTGAGAGCGCCAGCAAACCGAGAAAGAATTCAAAATACAGCAGATAGTCCAGCAGCAGCGGTCCCCAGAGCGCGTACAACGCGGCTGCCAGCAAGCCGATCTGAACGTTCCACCAGCGCCGCGCCTGCACGAAAACCAGGATCGTGATCGCGGCGGCAATCAGGATCGTTCCTAAGCGTAGGCGCAGGGGATCGTCAGGGATCAACCGGGAAAATACGGCATTCAGCCACAGGTAACCGGGCGCATAGTTAATGTTGATGTTGTCGTAAAGCAGATATTCCGGCTGGTTGATGAGCCAGGGGAACAGCACAACCGAGACGTGCATGTATGCCCGGCTGACCCATCCGTAGATCACCACCTGATACGCAATCAATCCCGCCAGAATCACACGCCACCACGCGACGGAAAAACGCGCTATACGCGCGGTAAATGCGTCAAGCGAGTTCAAAGGGGATGGATTCACGTTCACCGGGATAGCAGCTCATGGCGTAGAAAGAGTAATCGCCGGATTATATTCACGCTCGTCAGCGTTGTCTAGCCAGCCCCATGAAGCATCTGCCTAGTGCGACGAATTGCCAAAAACGCGAAACGTGTCGGTGGCGCTAACATCAGCGGCGGCGAGGAACGCGGGGTCGGAATATGCGCCGAGCAGATCGGGGCGCGCGGCGAGCATCTGCTGGTAGAGGCGGAGATAAATACGCTCCGAGGCGTGCCAGCCGTCGAAAAAGTCGGCATCTGTCGCACCGAGCGACGCGCCATCCGAGAAGTTGAAATAGGCGAAGCCATACTGCTCAAACATGGGCTGAAGAACGGCGTCAAGCTGCTGAATGTAGGTGTGCTTGCCACCCGCAATCAC
>CAZBPB010000517.1:0-2623 GCA_964493565.1 uncultured Pleurocapsa sp.
ACCCGCGCAAGATTTACGAACTGGTGAAGGCATACATCGCTCAGATCACGCCGCCGGGCGTCCACAGCGAACTCGTCCTGATCAACGTGGGCAGCCCGGTCCTGGTGGACATCAACACGCCCAAGATGCAGGCAGCGGCGCGGGCGTATGAGCGCGGCTGGGGCGCGAAGCCGATCTTCGCGCGCGAAGGCGGCAGCATCCCGGTCGTCGCGGATTTCAAGAACATCCTCGGCTTGCCGTCAATCCTGATGGGCTTCGGGCTGAACACCGATGGCGCACATGGTCCCGACGAGCATTTCTCGATTGAAATGTTCAACAGGGGGATCGACACAGTAATCTACTTCCTCGACGAACTGACAAAATAACGCGAGGAAATGGGGGCGGGGCTTACCGTCTCGCCCCTCTAAGAAGATCAATCAATGGTTTCAAGTGTTCGAACGTGCATTACATCACTGTGTTGCACTGGGCGCACCTGCGCGCGTTCAACCGTCACAACCTTCAGTGTTTGTCCGTCCGCGCTGAATAGCTCCAATTCGTAGCCCTGATGCTCACCATGAATCATCACAACCACGCCAATATCACCGACCTTGAGATGATATTGCGGAAGGTCAGAAGTCAATACAACCCGGTCATGTTCTTTAATCATCGTCCGACTCCAGTGCGTAAGCGGTGACTAAACGCGGATCCGTCTCATCGAGCGATATAAACCAGACCACCCGCACCTGTGGCGTTTCACCGCTTGGCGTGTGTAAATCCCCTTCAACGACATAGCGAGTGCCAAAAGATGTGACTTCCGTTTTTGTCACATCATGATCATGCGCATGACGAATCAGTGACCGTGCTAACAATTCCCATTTTGCCACAGAAAATCCGAAATGCATGAAAAATATAGCCTTACCTCTCCCTTCATCATGAAAGAGATTTAGCAAATAATCTCTAATTTTCTCAGGCGGAACAATTGCTTCTTCCAGATTTTGGAGTTTCATGCCACTGCGTTTTCCATACTTACGACTTCTCCAGCACCACCAGTTCGATGCCGTTGGTGAAGCCGACGCTTTTGTACAGCCGGCTGGCAGCGCGGTTCTTGCTCTGGTTCCACAGCAGCATGTCGGTCACGCCGCGCCGCCCGTGAAAGCGCATCTGCTCCGCGAGCAAGCGCCGGGCAATCCCTAGCCTGCGGAATTCCGGCTCAACGCCGATCCACTCTACACTCGCCCACTCGCGGGCAGCGGGGAAATCCTCAAGGTGCGGCGGCATCCCCCACACCGAACACAACCCCGCTTCGATTTCCGGGTTGCCCTGATAAACGCTCAAATCCCACTCAAGCGCGGGTTTATTCATGTTCCAATAAAAACGCAGGTTGTCAACCGCAGGCGCAGGGATGTCCTCCGGCAGGTCGGTCTTGCCGAGCATCAACCGCCATTTTTCCGTCTGGTGGTAGCCAACTTCAAGCATCGCATCGATCAGGTGCTTCCACTTGATCGGAATGCCAAACCAGCCCGCGCCAAATGAGAAGCGCGAAAAGTTGACCATTTCGCAGCCGCTTTTCGTGAAGCGGTTGTCCATCAAATGCAGCAGCGTGCGCGCCGGAATCGGGCGGTCGGGCTGCGCGAACAGCCAGAGGATCGAGAACACCTGACTATCGCGCGGCATCAGCCATTGCGCCGCCGCCGCGACCTCGTGGCGATCCAGCACGCAGAGCGTTTCGGTAGTAAAAACCTCACGCTCATTCGGGAAATGAATATCCCACAGCGACCCGCCCCGCTCGATAATCTGCCCGACCAGTTCTTCGGGAAAGGTGAAGCCGGGCGGAATCGCCTCCATATGCTGGTTGATCAGCCTTGTCAGGCTGGGCAGCAGCTTTTCGTTATACTCGACGATCTGCACCGATCACCCATTCGCGGCACAAAGCCGAAAACATCGCTTTGCCTAAGGATAAGTTTGATTGGCAAACCGCTGCAAGTTACTGCGTGTCCGCCCAGAACTGCTGGTAAGCTGACCACTCGTCGTCGGTAGTCGTCCAATCGGCGTAAACCGCCACCCCTTCGACGTACCGCGCGGCGTCGCCCGCCTGCTGGATGCCGAGGTTGATCCCCTGTACCGCCGAGTTGATGTTCTCCACAAACGGATCATGCCCCGGCGGCTCGGCGTCGAATGTTGGGATGCCAATCAGCAGCCCGGTTTCGATGTTCAACTCGGCAACTGCCTGCGCGAAAGTTCTCACCTGATACGCGACCCACTGTGCGTAATCCGCCGGAGTGCTTAACCCGCTCTGGTACGCCATCACCGCCATGTGATCCACCAGCAGCGCAACGCTCTGTTTGTAGGATTTCTCCCATTCAGTGCCCGGCTCGATCAGCGGCGGCAGCGGAATGTTGGAATTCGTAGGACTCCAGTCCGGCGGGATCGCGGCGCTGAGCGGCGTTTCGATGCCAATCGTCGCGCGTACGGCGCGCAGCAGCGCCAGAAAATCCTGATCCCCGTCCCACACGGGTTCGGCATTCAGGAAAACCCCCTCGAAGCCGAATTCGTCGATCACGCGCTTCGAGAAATTGGCGACTTCTTCTTGTAACCCTACGTCATTGATCCGCTTCGTAACACGGTCTGCCTGCGTTGTGGGCAG
>CAZBPB010000518.1:0-632 GCA_964493565.1 uncultured Pleurocapsa sp.
TTCGCTGATTTTCAAGCCTGTATTGCCTAGAAAACGATATTTCACTGCTTAACTCCTCGTCGATGTGGACGGAAAGATTAATGACAATCGCCGTTCGTTAGAGCGGCGATTGTCATTTCATCTAGTGCTGGTTATGAGCCAAAAAGGGCGTTCACTTCGGCATTCGCAGTGGGCAGCGCATCGGCGGCGCTCACCTCACCCAAACGGATGCTATCCATGACCGGACCCATGATTGCTGCAACCTCAGAACCATGATCGGTGATTGGATAGATAAATGTGCCATTGGGGTCAAGCGCCTGCTCGGTGAAGGCGTTTACATCGATGCCTTGTTCTGCCCGTGTAGCGAGAGACGCTTCTACACCTGCCGCGATAGCGGGGAATACGATCCCGTGTTCCCCGACAACGGTTGAGCATTCTGGCGAAGCGAGATATTTGACCCATGCCCATGCTTCTTCGGGATGTTCCGTACCCGTATAGATGCTGTCTGCTAGACCGTTGAACATCGTCTTGCGTCCTTCAGGACCAATCGGCGGCAGTGCAAAGCCAACTTCGAATTGCGGCTGCGTCAGGAAGAAATTGATGCGCCATGAGCCTGCGAACACCATTGCGCCTTCACCAGCGGCAAACAGAGC
>CAZBPB010000518.1:642-2611 GCA_964493565.1 uncultured Pleurocapsa sp.
ATAAGAGGGTGCAAAGCCATGCTGCAGGTACAGGTCAGCGTACCACTGGATAGCGTCGATGAAACGAGGATCATCATAGTGATAGCTTTCTGCCCACGGTCCATCGGTGAAGCTCCAGCCTGTACTGGCTGCAAAGTGGCTCCACTGCTCATGCCCATTGAAGCCGCCGCCCTGCCCGGTAATAAGCCCGAACTGGGCGACATTGTTCTTGTCGAAGTCTGGACTCGAACCGTTATTACCATTAGCATCAAGTGTCAGTTGAGCGATCACTTCCTGAAACGTGCCACCGTCTTCCGGGTTCCATGTCCATGTATCGAAAACTGCGGGATCAATGCCTGCGGCTTCGACCATATCGACGTTGTATACAAGGGCTACCGTGTCCCAGTCTTTTGGCAAGCCATAACGAGCTTCGCCTTTCGTCCAGAGCGCGGCAAGCTCGCCAAGATAGATTGAGGTATCTACACCGTCACGCTCAACCCATGGTGCAATGTCAGCGATCTGCCCCAGATTGGCGAATTCTGGATATTTCGAAAGATGATTGGTGAAGACATCGGGCGCATCACCGCCAACCATCGCTGTTTGAAGCGCGGTCCAGTAGTCGAACCAACCGCCCGGCTGTTCAATCGTAATGCTGATGCCGGGATTTGCTGTCTCAAAATCTGCTGCGCACTGTTCGTACTGCGGCACCTGCGCCACATCCCAAAGCCAATATGTTATTTCCACTGGCTCCTGCGCCTGCACACCACCAAAGGCTACAAGCAAGAGTATCAAGGTGCTTAAAGTTAGGAATGACCTAAAATGTTTCATTGTTTTTCTCCCCTTTATTCTTTAACGGACAGCCTACGAATTGAGCTTACTCAGCCACTTTGCCACCGGCACGTTTGCAAGCACAGCGACAGCGGGATACTTCGTTGAAGCCGTTGTTACGTTTGAGTAAACTCCATAAAACTCCTTCCTTTAGTAACATCAGGTTAGGTTGTCGGTAAACCATCAACGGAAACCACTGTATTGGATGGAGTTGACCACACGCCGACCCAGCAGCAGAAATAGGAAGAGCGTGGGGATAATCATCAACGCTGCTGCTGCCATAAGCCCGGACCAATCGGGCAAGCTGGTTTGCTGCTGGCTGCGAAATAACCCGAGCGCAACCGTCAGCGTACGAACTGATTCACTGCGCCCGACAACCAGAGGCCACAGATAGTCATTCCAACTGCCCACAAATGTGAGAATTGCAATAGTTGCTAGCGCCGGGCTGCTAAGAGGAAGCGCAATCCGCAAAAAGATCGTAAAGCGGTTTGCCCCGTCAAGGAGTGCCGACTGCTCGATTTCGACACTTTGGGCTAGGAAGAACTGCCGCATGAAAAATACGGTCAATGGGGTCATCAAGAACGATGGGGCGATAATACCCTGAAATGTGCCTATCCAGCCTAAGCTCTGAATAAGGATGAAGTTTGGGATCAGCAGCACTATGCCGGGGATCATTAAGCCCATGACAAACAGAAAAAATATCAGGTCTCTGAAAGGGAAACGCAAGCGAGCAAACGCATATGCCGCCAACGAACTGAAGAATACTTGTCCTACGGTGATCACGCTTGCGACAATGAAGGAATTACGCAGATAGAGCCAGAAATTCAGCGTTTGACCAGAACCACCGCGTGAAAGCGATTCTTGAAGATCAACCATGCCGAGAGCGCGAGCAAAATTGTAAAAGGTAGGCTCATCTGGAAACAGCGCGGTTGTGTTTGTGTAAACCGCCTGCGGATCGGTCAAGGCTGTTCGGACTACCCACCAGAAAGGAAACAAGCTCACCAGAAGAATCAACCCGACAATGAGCCACATCACTACGCTTTTCAGTGAAACGGCTGATCGACGTTTTGTGTTCGGTGGAGCACCTGCCTGATTCGCCAATGAACACCACCTCTTAGCTAAAGTCGGCAAGGTCTGCGCTATTCGCGCGGAAGAAGCGCAT
>CAZBPB010000519.1:0-1500 GCA_964493565.1 uncultured Pleurocapsa sp.
TGACTTGAGCCGCGAAATCAGCATCGCGTTTCAAACGGATAAGACGGCGGCGCAATATGTGACACTTGCAAAACTGGTCAATGAATATGCATTTGACCGGGTTTCAGTTTACTGCGATGCCCCATATCATCCCGGATTCGCCGCCCTGCTGTTGATGGCGCCTCACATTACAAAGGCGCGGGTGGGCGTGGCAGCCCTTCCCCCCAGCCGCATTCATCCGATTGACATTGCTTCGCAGGCAGCGATTCTCTCAGAACTAGCTCAGGGTGGAATTTATTTAGGGTTTGCGCGCGGTGCATGGCTTGGGGATGTCGGCATTCATGGGCCAACCGAGCCGCTACAGGCCGTGCGTGAGGCTGTGGAAATCACCCGGTATTTGTTAAGCGGTGCAAGCGGCGGATATCAGGGCAAGGTTTACCAGATCGCCGATCATATTCGCGCGCCCTACCCCTTACCCGCCCAGCTACCCCTTATTTTAATCGGATCGTGGGGCGCGAAACTATGCGCGGCAGCGGGTGAAATTGCTGATGAAGTCAAAGTAGGCGGCTCAACCAATGCCGATCTGATCCCGGTCATTCAGGGTTATATCGCCGTTGGCGAGGAAAAGGCGCAGCGGCAATCGGGTACCGTTGGCGTGGTGATGGGCGCTGTGACCGTAATTGACGAGGATCGCAGGGTTGCCCGCGCTGCTGCACGCCGCGCAGTAGCCCAATATCTGCCCGTTGTAGCGCCGCTTGATCCAACGATTCAGGTTGAGTCAGACAGAATGCAGCGCGTGCAAGCGCTGGTTAATCAAAGTAATTATGAAGCTGCTGCTGGACTGATTTCAGATGATTTGCTGGAGCGATTTGCTTTTTCGGGAGATAGTGACGATATCGTCAGGCAAGCGCAAAGACTGTTTGAGGCTGGCGCTTCACGGATTGAGTTCGGCACACCGCACGGCATTCAGGCAGAGAAAGGGATACGGCTGTTAGGAGAGCAGGTATTGCCTGCGCTTAAGGCATCTCTCACCTAGATGATATCCACCTCAGGGGATAATTCAACTTTCCCGGCGAAGCTGAGTGAAACATTTCGGGGCGGCTTGAAAGCCGCCCCGAAATTCTAGTCAAAGCTAACTGATACTCAGGGGCAAGCCGGCGTCCATTCTTCACTGTTAAAGACCGAGTGAATTAGCGTGAACAACTGCGGATCATAGGTTGCCAGTTCGGCGCGGGTGTTGGTGAATTCATCCGCCGCGCCGTTTACCATGTCAATGCTATTGAAATAGGCTTGCACGCCATAGTTCCAATAGTTGCCGTTGCTTTCGGTGATCCATGATCCATTCCACAACCCGTTATCGAGCGCATTCTGACGCGCAGCCACAACCTGATCGTTAAATGCGGGATCCAGATCCATGACTAAGGCAAACCGGGTTAAGTTGCCAAGGCTTTTCACAAGGATGTTTTCCCCGGCAAAAGGAGCATTCGGAGAACAGAGCAGGTTGTCTGCGCCAATCGCTAC
>CAZBPB010000519.1:1510-2318 GCA_964493565.1 uncultured Pleurocapsa sp.
TACTACACGCGGTTCTTCCAGCACTTTGTCATAACCGCGATACTGATTGACATTCAACGCTGTGTCGCTTGCCAAAGCAGCCAACTCAGGGACATCGGTAATGACCTGATTTTCGGAAATGACCGAAATCTGGAAGCCTTGATTCACCAGTGACGCTACAACATCAGGGCGCGTGTAATAGACATTCGCCGCGAGCACCCACGCCTGCTGCAAAGCAGCGTCTGGCGTGTCGCCGGAACCCAGAATCGGCAGGCCGTTAAAGTTGCAATATTTGGTGTAGAAGGGGTCATAGCCCATATCTGGAGTCACAGGGGCGACCACACAGCCCGATACCGTGACCGG
This sequence comes from uncultured Pleurocapsa sp., assembly GCA_964493565.1. Lineage (GTDB taxonomy): Bacteria > Chloroflexota > Anaerolineae > Aggregatilineales > Phototrophicaceae > Flexifilum. Next base: position 1,853 of record CAZBPB010000519.1, read on the forward strand.
GAAAGCGGGCGCGGGCGCCGCTTCGCCGAAATCTTCGGAACCCCCTGTATTGACCGGTTGAGCCGTCGGCGCTACTGTCGGCGCAAGCGTTGGTACCAGGGTGGGTGCAACGGTAGGCGCAAGCGTTGGCTCAGCAGTTGGCAGGGTAGCAACTTCAGTAGAGGGACACGGGGGCGTCCATTCTGTGCTGTTAAAGACCGAGTGAATTAGCATAAACAACTGCGGATCGTAGATTGTCAGTTCGTTTCGAATATTGGTGAACTCATCCGATGCGCCGTTCACCATGTCAATGCTATTGAAATAGGCCTGCACGCCATAGTTCCAATAGTTGCCGTTGCTCTCGGTGATCCATGATCCATTCCACAACCCGGTGCTGATCGCATTTTGACGGGTCGCCTCAACACGATCTCCGAATGCTGGATCCAAATCTCTCTGTAACGCGAAACGGGTCAGGTTGCCGACGCTT
>CAZBPB010000519.1:2328-2602 GCA_964493565.1 uncultured Pleurocapsa sp.
TCTGATGAAGATGTTTTCCCCGAAAAAGGCAGCATTGGGAGAACAGAGCAGATTATCTGCGCCAATTGCTACTACACGCGGCTCTTCCAGCACTTTGTCGTAGCCGCGATACTGGTTGACATTCAGCGCCGCGTCGCTTGCCAGATATGCCAGTTCGGGAACATCGGTGATGACCTGATTTTCGGAAATGACGGAAATCTGAAAGCCCATACCAGCTAGAGATGGCGCAATATCGGGACGGGCGAAGAGCGCGTTGGCAGCCAGCAACCAAGCC
>CAZBPB010000520.1:0-2593 GCA_964493565.1 uncultured Pleurocapsa sp.
TCCATCGGGTCAGGGTTGCGCTTTTGCGGCATCATGCTCGAACCTGTGCTGTAACGGTCATCCAGTGTAATGAAGCCAAATGATGGATTGCTATACAGAATGATATCCTCTGCCAGCCGGCTCAAATGCACCCCGATCATCGAAAATACAAACAGCGTCTCCGCCACAAAATCCCGGTCAGCCACTGCATCCAGACTGTTCTGCGCCGCATGGCTAAAATCGAGCGCCGCTGCCAGTGCTTCCCGATCAATCCCAAACGGATTTCCCGCCAGCGCCCCTGCTCCCAGTGGTGATACGTTGGCACGCTTTCGCGCATCGTCCAGCCGCTCCACATCCCGCGCCAGCATCCAGAAGAAGCTCATCAACCAGTGTGCAGCCGTGATCGGTTGTGCAGGTTGCATGTGTGTATATCCCGGCATCACCGAAAACACATGCTTTTCAGACGTTTCAATTAGCGCAGTCTGTAGGAATCCCAGTTGAACCCGCATATCCGCAGTCGCATCGCGTGTCCACAGCCTGAGATCTGTCGCCACCTGATCGTTGCGGCTGCGTCCCGTATGCAGCTTTCCGCCCACCGCCCCGACCAGTTCCGTCAGCCGCCGCTCCACGGCCGTATGGATATCCTCGTCACCGTCGCCAATCGCAAACGTGCCGCTGTCAAATTCAGCTTTGACCTGCTCAAGTCCCGCCACAATCTGATCTGCTTCTTCTTTGGTGATCACCCCTGCCGCCTGTATCGCTCGCGCATAGGCGGCGCTTCCGGCAATATCCTGCGCGTAAAATCGCTTGTCAAAGCCAATGCTGTCGTTCAGCTTTCGCAAATGCTCGTCCGACGGTTCGCTGTACAGCGCGCTGCCCCATAATGTCATCGAATATCCTTGAGAAACTGAGCCACACAAACCTATAAACTAAACGTGGTCTTAACATGGTAGGGGCGCAGCGTGCTGCGCCCGCCTCATTCACCAAAAGAGCGTGTATTGTATGGACGGCACGCTGGTTCGCCCGATATGTCCTCTCCTCAGGATGACGATGGGGAGGGGTGAGGGCACTTAATCCCGCTTGAACTTGCTGTAATCCGGTTGGCGGTAACGGCTGGCACCACCGCCGTCAATTTGTAGCAGCGCCTCCACCTTCATCGGCAAACCAAACAATTGAATGAAGCCCTCGGCATCCCGCTGGTCATACACGTTCTCTTCGCCAAACGAAGCATAATCCTCTCGGTAAAGGCTGTTCAAACTCTTCCGCCCAACCGTGATCACGTTCCCCTTATACAGCTTCAACCGTACCGTGCCGCTGACGTTTTCCTGCGTCACGTTCACAAACGCATCCAACGATTCGCGCAAACGTGTGTACCACAGGCCGTTGTACACCAGTTCGGCGTACTTTACCGCCAGAATGTCCTTGTAGTGCATCGTGTGCTTATCCAGCGTTATGCTCTCCAGTGCCTGATGTGCGCGATGCAAAATCGTGCCGCCGGGGGTTTCATACACGCCATGGCTCTTCATACCCACCAGCCGGTTTTCCACCATATCCACCCGTCCGATGGCGTGTTTCGCGCCCAACGCGTTCAGCTTTAGGAATAGTTCAACCGGCGGCAGCTTCTCGCCATTTACGGCGACCATCGTCCCCTTGTCAAACTCAATTTCCACGCTTTCCGGCTCATCCGGCGCGTTTTCCGGCGATACCGTCAGTTTATACATGTCTTCTTCGGGTTCTAACCAGGGGTTTTCTAGCGGCCCGCCCTCATGACTCAGGTGAAATAAATTGCGATCCCGGCTGTAAATGGATTTTAATGTGTTCGTGATCGGTACGCCGAATTCTTCCGCGTAAGCGATCAGGTCTTCACGTCCCTTCAAATCCCACTCCCGCCAGGGGGCAATCGTCTTGATTTTTGGGTTCAATGCCATCGCACTGATCTCAAATCGCACCTGATCGTTCCCCTTGCCGGTACATCCATGGGCAATCGCGTCCGCGCCCTCAATCTCGGCAATTTCCACCAGATGCTTGGCGATCAACGGGCGCGCAAACGACGTACCTAACAGGTAATCGCGCTCGTACACTGCCCCCGCGCGCAGCGTTGGATACACAAAATCGGTTAAGAATTCTTCGCGCAAATCGCGTACATACAGCTTGCTTGCGCCGGTATTCTTCGCCTTCGCATCTAGCCCTTCAAGCTCATCGTCTTGCCCCAGATCGGCAGTAAAGCAGATCACTTCGGCATTGTTGTAATTGTTCTTCAGCCACTTCAAGATGACCGAAGTATCCAATCCGCCGCTGTAGGCCAGTACTATCTTTTTCACGTTATGCTGCTTATCTGTTGCCATGCTCTGCTCCCTCGCTTAAAACAAAAAAACCCCGGACGAAGCCGGGGTCTTGAATTAACTAGCGTTCGCCGCACCTATGCGCGATCTGACGCCCCGGACTGGAACCCAGTTCGGCGGCGACGGACACAGCGAGATGGTGCGTGTAATTTAACCATGTGCCTATCTTAACTTAACCTCTTTGACTGTCAAGAGGTAGGCAAACTATGGGAGTGGCGAAATAGCAGGATATGACCTTGACCTCACCCCTGCTGCGCTGCGCTTGGCTTCCC
>CAZBPB010000521.1:0-2583 GCA_964493565.1 uncultured Pleurocapsa sp.
GCCACAATCGAAAAATGGGCTTGCATCTGACAAACATCAGGGAAACAAAAAGGGCGCAGCACTGGCGCCCTTTCAAGGTCAGTACATGTTCAATCGCAGTCTATTAAACAGCGCCGACCACAATTGAAGCATTCTGACCGCCTAGACCAAAACTGTTTGACAGCACATATTTGAGGTTTTTCACCTGGCGCGCAACGTTTGGCACATAGTCGAGATCACAATCAGGGTCCGGCGTAACATAATTGATGGTCGGATGCAGCACCTGATCAATGAGGGACATTACGCAAGCCACCAATTCGATAGCGCCAGTACCTCCCAGAGCGTGACCGAGCATGGACTTTGTAGAGCTGATCGGGATGTTGTAGGCGTGTTCGCCAAATAACCGCTTGATCGCCAGGGTTTCCATCGCGTCATTCTGCGGTGTAGATGATCCGTGGGCGTTGATGTAGCCGATCTCATCAAGATTTACATGCGCGTCATCAATAGCCCATTTCATCGAACGCAGTGCTCCCCGACCTTCAGGGTCAAGCGCCGCTACATGGTAAGCATCTGAAGATGAAGCGTGACCAAGTACTTCTGCATAAATTCGAGCGCCGCGTTTGAGTGCATGACTCATGCTTTCCAGAATTAAAACAGCACCCCCTTCTGAAAGCACAAAACCAGAACGGTTCTTGTCGAAAGGCATACTTGCCTTTTCGGGAGCATCGTCATAGCCTTTGACCAAAGCATCCATAGCTTCAAAGCCGGCCAACGTGTAATCCTGGAAGATGGCCTCAACCCCGCCGGAAATGATCATGTCAGCACGACCGTTGCGGATCAATTCTGCGCCTTCACCGACAGCCTGGGTTCCAGACGCGCAAGCATTGGCCGGTGAATTTAGTGGGCCAAGAGTGCGGAAAAAACGGCTGACGTGATGTGACGGCATATTTGGCAGCGATTGAATCAAACCGAGTGGATTTGGACGACGATAGCCCGAAGTTTTGTACTTGTATGTGGCTTGCTCTGCCATTTCGTGCGGCCCCAGCGCAGTGCCGATCACGGTACCGGAACGCTCACCTTCAGCTTCAATCATTTCTGATGTGAGGCCAGCGTCTTTGAGGGCTTCGGTGGCAGCAGCCTCCGCGAACTGAGTGGAACGCCCCATGCGCCGCGCTTCCTTGTGCTCGATATACTGGCTGGGATCAAAACCCCGAACTTCGCCACCGTATTTGATGATGACGTGTTCACTGGGAATTGTCTCAATGGTACGGATCCCTGATTTGCCAGCTTTCAGCCCGTCCCACAGTGACTTCACATTCCCTAGTGCGGTAATAGCGCCCATGCCGGTGATAACGACCCGGGGGCGTCCATTTCTAAGTAAATCCATAGATCTTAGGCAGCGACGACGCTGCATCCCTCCCCTCATTCATACACGTACGAACGCAGATTTCGAAACTGATTACTGCGATATGCCCTGACGAATTGCCTCTATCAGGTTCCCGGATACAGCTTGCCGGGCTTGACGGATTGCATTTTTTATAGCATTGGCATTGGAACGACCATGCCCGATGATAACAACCCCATCAACTCCTAAAAGTGGCGCGCCACCAATTTCGAACGGGTCTATTTTTCTTCGCACTCGCTCAAATGCCGGTTTAGAGAGCAGCCCACCAACCTTAGAACGCAGATTACTCATCAATTCTTTCCGGATCTGAGAGGTTAACATGCTAGTGCCTGCCTCTAGCGACTTAATGAATATGTTGCCGACAAAACCATCTGCAACTAACACATCAACGTGATCTTTGAAAATATCTTTAGGCTCAACATTGCCAACAAAATTCAAATTTGCGTTCTTCAGCAAGCCCGCGGCTTCGCGAATCAGTTCGTTGCCTTTGCCTTCTTCCTCACCATTAGAGAGTAGGCCAACTCGCGGGTTCTGAATGCCTAACGCATTTTTCGAGAAGATACGCCCCATAATTGCAAATTGCAGCAGCCAATCAGCCTTTGAGTCAGCATTAGCGCCAACGTCCAGTAAAGTTACGCCGCTGCCAATGCTGGGCACAATTGCGCTGAGGGCAGGACGTTTTACCCCTTCAATTCGCTTAAGCGTGTAAAGAGTGGCAATGGCCAGCGCCGCGCCGGTATTTCCAGCGGTGACGAAAGCATCCGCCTGACCCGCTTTGACCAGGTTCATGCCTACAGCCATAGAAGACTCTGGCTTTTCTTTCCCTACAGTAGTTGCCTTATCAGCCATACTCACCGCCTGCGGCGCGTGGACAACCGTCAATTTTAGCCCTGCGATATCGTACTTTTTTAGTTCTGCATTGATAAGCGCTTCATCTCCAACCAACGAGATAGCATCACCATATTCGCGGGCGGCGAGCACCGCACCTTCAATGTCGGGTTTCGGAAAGTCATCACTGCCCATCGCATCTAGCGCAATCTGCATGTTGTATCCTCATCAAATTGAAAGTGCTGGCGTTGCAATAGATATGTATCTTAGCGGAGAGTCCACTGCGCCAAAAGGATTGACATCATCACCGTGCAGCGTATAATACCTCACCGTAAGTCCCGGTGGCGGAACTGGCAGACGCGTACGCTTGA
>CAZBPB010000522.1:0-1116 GCA_964493565.1 uncultured Pleurocapsa sp.
CAGCTTCTGGCGGCGCAAAGCATGTGCTACTTCTAGTACCGTCGTACCGCTGCCTAGAAATACCGTTTCGCCATCTTGGATCAACTCGGCGGTTGCCTGTCCAATCCGTCGTTTTTCGCGGGCTTGATCGCTTGATCGCTGTGAGTAGGGCGGTTCAGGCGGGGCATCCTTGACCGAGATAGCACCGCCATGAATGCGTTGGACGCGATGCGCGGTGGCGAGTGCATCAAGATCGCGCCGCGCTGTTGCCAAACTAATGCCAAAGTGTTCACAGATCTGCGCTATGCTCACTCGCTGGTGTTCTACCACAAAATGTGCCAGTTGCTCCTGCCGTTCCAAATTGGAGAGTGCGAATTCAGCGCTCATCATCAAACGCTATCCTCGTAAATCATCCTCAATACCGACGATCTATTATCATCTTGAATGGATCGCTGCACAAAGCCCCAATTGTACTGACAGAAAATCTCGTCACTCTGAAAAACAATCATAAACAATCAATACATTTCAAAGATAGCTAGAAAATCGGTCTTGTCAAGCACTTCGGAAACACTATTGCACTATCCTTTCATTTGGTCAAAATGCTTTGTTGACAAGAATGGTGAATGATGATAGTTTGGATTCGATTGCGACTTTTTATGATGCTTTATGAGCGATTTGAGGCTTTATGAATGGATCGAGTCCTGACGCGGGAAAACTAACACGGCACGAAATTTTCTCACAGCCGCGCGTATGGACAGATGCGATCCAACAACTCACCAGCGAATACATACAACTTCGTCAGTTTATTAGCACTAACTCGTTCCAGTCTATTGTTTTCACAGGTTGCGGATCAACCTATTACCTCTCGCTGGCAGCGGCGGCACTTGTGCAAGAATTAACGAATATCCCTGCACGCGGTATCCCTGCCTCTGAAATCTGGTTGTATCCACGTTCGACGTATCTGGTGGGTGAAAATACGTTGCTAGTTGCCGTTAGCCGTTCTGGGGAGACGACGGAGACGTTGCGCGCTGTTGAGTCTTTTCGTCAACACGGCAAGGGCAAGGTGATCACGTTGTCTTGCTATCCGCAATCACCTTTGCCGCGTTTAGGCGATCTTAACCTCGTTTACGACATGGC
>CAZBPB010000522.1:1126-2583 GCA_964493565.1 uncultured Pleurocapsa sp.
TCAGTACGCTTTACCTTGCAGCGGTGGCGCTAGCACTAGCAATTGCTGATCAACACTCATTGTTAGCAGAAATGGCGTCGTTACCTGCCATTTGCCAACGCTTGCTAGACAGCTATGGTGAACTGGCAGCTACACATGGTCAAAACGCCAAGCTGGAACGGTTCTATTTTCTGGGATCAGGAGCGCGGTATGGATTAGCTGCTGAACTCAGTTTAAAGATGAAAGAAATGTCACTCAGTCATAGCGAACCATTTCATTTCCTCGAATTCCGTCATGGTCCACAATCAATGGCAAATGAACAAACACTGATGATCGGCTTGCTTTCGGAAGTTAACCAACCGTATGAACAAGCGGTATTACGTGAGATGCAAACGCGCGGCGCAGCCGTGATGGCATTGGCAGAGCAGGAAGCAACTGTGAATTTTTCCTCCGGTGTGCCGGAGATATTGCGCAACGTCCTGTATTTACCCGTTGGTCAGTTACTCGGCTTTGAACGCTCGTTATGGCGCGGATTGAACCCAGATCGCCCTCATAACCTAGAAGCGGTAGTGCGTCTGGATACAGGCGCTTGACTCGCGCTCGTTTACTGAATAGTGCTGTGGAGGAGTGACTTATGAACCGGAAATTGATCGTCGTCCTGTTAATCGCCGTGCTGGCGCTTGCCTCCGCCGGGGCTGTCCGCGCTCAAGGGGTGCAGCTCAGCTATATGATGTGGGGATCGCCGGAAGAGTTGGCGGTGTGGCAAACCATCGTCAATGAATTTCAGGCAGCTAACCCCGACATTACTGTGAATGTTGATGTCAGCGATTGGGAATCTTACTGGAATAAGCTGCGCACTCTGTACGCAGGTAATACGCCACCAGATGTCTTTGCGATGGATGCGCCGTTGTATCCAGATTGGCAATCCCGTGGTGCGCTGCTAAACCTGCAACCCTATCTCGATCAGTCACCTGATGCGTTGGAAGGTGTTTATCCCGTCACATTGGAAGCCTACAAGCGCGAAGATGGTTATTATGGTCTCCCGCGTGACTTCCAGACCATTGTTCTGTTCTATAACAAGGATATGTTTGATGCTGCTGGTCTGCCATATCCAACGGATGAATGGACGATGGAAGACCTGCGCACGGCGGCATTGGCACTGACCAAAGATAACGATGGCGATGGCATCACCGATCAATGGGGCTTTGCTACCGATTTGTACGACATGGAACTGTTCTGGAGTGGTGCAGTGTGGGGCTACGGCGGCGAGATCATTAACGCTGAAGGCACACAGACCTTGTTGGGCGAAGGGACTGCGCGTGACGCATGGCATTTCATTGCGGAGATGGTGCTGACGGACAAATCTGTGCCAACTCCTGAGCAGAGCGCCCAGTTTGGCGATCCCTTTGGTGCGAACGTAGCTGCGATGACTACTTATGGGCATTGGGTTGTACCGGAATACGCTAATCTCGACTTCC
>CAZBPB010000523.1:0-2581 GCA_964493565.1 uncultured Pleurocapsa sp.
GCGCTCGAAGCGGAGACTCTGCATCTGCATCAGCAGATTCGAGAGATGCACAGCGTAGGCGTCGAAAAGGCGGTGCGGGTTTATGCTACCGCGCCTGTGATCGCCCCCAGAACCAACTTGCCGTCGCCGCCGAATGCCTTCGTTGGGCGCACGACGGCGTTAAGGTATGTTTGCGACTATCTGACCATGCCCGAATGCCGGCTGCTCACGCTGGTTGGCGCGCCGGGCGTTGGCAAGACGCGGTTGGCAATTCGCGCGGCGGAACAGGTATTACCGGCATTCCCTGATGGCGTGTTTTTCGTCGGGCTTGCCGCAATTAGCGATCCGGCGCTGGTCGCCTATGCTATCGCAGATGCAGTGGGGATACGGCAGCGCGGCGAAACTCCGATTGCTGGTGTGCTGGAAGATTATCTGGCGATGAAACGCTGCCTGCTTGTCCTCGACAATTTCGAGCACGTATTGGCGGCAGCTCAGGACGTAGGTGACTTGCTTGCCTGTGCGCCCGGTGTCAAAGTCTTGACCACCAGCCGCGAAGCGCTGGAATTGTACGGCGAGCATGAATACGTCGTATCGCCGCTCGCGCTCCCCAGCCTGGAACAACAGGCTGATATTGACGCGCTCAGCCAGAACGAAGCGGTGCGGCTGTTCGTGCAGCGGGCACAGGCGGCGTCCGAATTCCGTTTGACGCATGACAATGCTGACGCTGTTGCTGAAATCTGCACGCGCTTGGACGGGCTGCCGCTGGCGATTGAGCTAGCGGCTGCGCGTGTCAAAGTGTACGCGCCAGATGCTCTACTTGCGCTGCTGGATCAACGTCTGAACGTGCTAACCAGCACGATCCGCAACCTGCCCGCTCGGCATCGCACGCTGCACAATGCAATCGAGTGGAGCTACAACCTGCTCGACGATTCCGAACAGGCGCTGTTCCGGCGGTTGGGTGTGTTCGCGGGAGGCTGGACGCTGGCAAGTGCCGAAGCTGTTTTCAGCGTGGGGCTGGTCGAACTAGCGAGGAAGCTGGAAGTGTTGTGCAGCAAGAATCTCGTGCAGCCGATGACCGGATTCTATGGCGAACAGCGCTTCACGATGCTGGAAACACTGCGCGAATACGCGCTGCGGAAGCTGGTCGAGAGCGGCGAAGAAGCGGATGTTCGGGATGCGCTGGTCGCGTTCTTCATGAATCTCGTTGAGCAGGCGGATGTGGAACTGCGTACGACTGATCAACCACGCTGGCTTCATTATCTGGAAGCGGATCAGGAAAATCTTCGCTCGGTGATGAAGTGGCTGCTCGACAAAGGTGATCTATCAGCGCTTCAGCGGCTGGGCGTGCATCTGGTCGCGTTCTGGCACGAGAAAGGCTATCTTGCGGAGGGGCGGTACTGGCTGGAGCGCACGTTAGCGGCGCGTGGGCAGACCGAAACCCGCGCCCGGACGGAGGAAGCACTTTTTTCGCTGGCGTGGGCGCAGGGAGATTACACCGCCGCTCATCTGCACGCCTCGCAGCATCTGGAATTGGCGCGCCTGATGGAGGATGAGAAAGCGATTGCCGAGGCGCTGTATTCGCTGGGCGGCGTTGCGTTGGCAGTTGGAGATTACGTAAGCGCGCACGCCCATTATGAAGAAAGCCGCAAACGGTACTACCGACCCAAAAAGCCCTGGTCAACGTCGTTTGCCTTGACCGGCATCGGCGAGGTGGCATATCTGCAAGGCGATTACGCCTCTGCGCGCGTGTATTACGAAGAAGACCTTGCCCATGCGCGCGAAACCGGGTCGCAGCAGGCGATCTCGGCAGCACTCAACGGGCTAGCCGGAAATCAGCAGGGGATCGCCATCGCCGGGAATCGGCTTGGGCGCGTCGCGCGCCAGCTGGGCGATTACGCGCAGGCGCGGGCGCTGCACGAGAAAAGTCTGCTCATTGCGCGGTCGATCAACAACGCGCCTATCATCGCCTACACGCTCAATAAACTGGGCGAACTGGCGCTGGATCAGGGAGATTGGGAGGCGGCGACGCGGCTGCATACGGAGGCGCTCCACCGCAATCGTGAGATGAACGATCCCTACTACATCGCAGATAGTCTATGCTGTCTGGCAGTAGTCAAAACGAAACAGGGGCAGTTGGGCATCGCCTACCAGTATCTAGCCGAGGGGCTGAAGATCGCTTGGGAAATTCGTGCCTCAGTGATTTTGCTGCATGTACTTGCCTCTTTCGCGTGTTGGTATGCCGCGAAGGAGCGGTTTGATCAGGCGCTGGAATTGCTTGGCTTCCTGACGCAGTATGCCTCGCTGCCGTATCATATTACCCGCATGACGCAGCAGATCGCTGCCGACATCGATAGGCGCTCGCCGCCGGACAGCCGTGAGTCAAGTTTTGAGCGCGGCAAAGGGCTGCCAGCGGAAACGCTCGTCGCCCGGCTTCTGCATAAAAGCGACTGATACGGCAACATCAGCCACCAAGGACTAAAAATTTGGCTGGTTGTTAGGGAAAGCAGATGCCTAGAGTGCTCGCTGCCCTGTTTTCATGGATGGGCATACGTGGTGTGGCTGCTGATTCTTACAGAACCAAATCCCCTGCTAAAGAGAAAAA
>CAZBPB010000524.1:0-2558 GCA_964493565.1 uncultured Pleurocapsa sp.
TTTTCCTCTGTAGGCGAGGTCTTGCACCATGTTTGCCCCCCGATTGATCCCGCTCACCACCAGATCGGGCGGCCACGCGGTCAGCCCCAACGCGCACAGGGCGATACAGTCAGCCGGAGAACCTTCTACTGAGGTTGCCGTTGTGCCATCAGCCAGCGTCACTTCGTTCACTTCTATGTCCTGAAACAGGGTCTTTTTATGTCCTGTTGCGCTCTGATTGCGGGCGGGCGCGGCTACATGCACTTCGCCTAATGTCCGCATGGCCTGAGCCAATGCAAGGATTCCCGGTGCCTGAACCCCATCATCGTTGGTGACTATTATGCGTGTCATGTTGTTCCATTCAGTCCGTTCAAAAGATTCTGCCTAGTATAGCGGGGAACAGCCATCTTGGTGGATTGTTGGAATCGCCTTGCACTCAATTTTTATCACGGGAATTTAGCGACAAATGTGCTAAAATAAACACCTTGTTTACCCTGAAATGTTCGCGTGAATCTTCGTGCGTGTAGATCACTTATCGCTCACAAATTTCCGTAATTATGCGCGTCTCGAATTGGAACTGCCTGAAGAACAGCCGGTTTTAGTGGTCGGCGAAAATGCGCAGGGCAAAACCAATTTGTTGGAAGCCATCTATTACCTTGCTGCCGCTAAATCTCCATATACGCAAAGTGATCGCCAGCTCATCCATTGGCGCGCTGAAGACGAGCCGATCCCGTTTGCACGCATCGCTGCTGATATTGTCACCCGCCATGCATCATCTATGCGCCTTGAAATCACCCTGATGATCGAGCGCGTTGGAGAAACTGGCGGGCGCTTTCGCAAAGTGATCAAGGTGAATGGCGTCGAAAAACGGGCGATGGATGTGATCGGGCTGTTTAATGTGGTGTTGTTTTTGCCGCAAGATTTAGCCCTCATTGAAGGTGCGCCCGCAGACCGCCGCCGCTTCATTGATGACACATTAGGGCAGGTAGATGCCAGCTACGCCGCCGCGCTGGATACCTATGAAAAAGTGCTGCCACAGCGCAACGCCCTCCTGCGCCGTATCGCTGAACGGGGTGCCAGCGCCAGCGAGCTTGAATATTGGGATGGGCAGATTGCCAGCGCCGGTGCCATCATCATTGCTGGTCGGCAGCGCTTCCTGCGCGAAATGGAGTATGATGCCCAGCGCGCCCACGCCGACTTAACTGGACGCGCTGAAACCCTGACTCTACGCTATCAGCCTAGCTTCGTTCCCACCTTTAACGGTAACGGTCAGCTTTCGTTTGAAACTTATGGGCTGGACTTACACCGCGACATTGATCCTACGCAAATCGCCCCCCAATTTCTTGAGCAGCTTCGCGCCGAACAATGGGAGTCAATCCAGCGCGGCGCTACTCTATCCGGCCCTCATCGTGACGAACTGCGCCTGTTGATCAACGGGCGTGATACCGGTTTGTACGGCAGTCGTGGGCAGGCGCGTACCGCCGTGATGGCCTGTAAACTAGCCGAGCTTTCCTGGATGCGCGCGCGCATTGGTGAATGGCCAGTGCTGCTGCTTGATGAAGTCGTGGCTGAACTCGATGCCTCGCGCCGCACCTATCTCCTTGAACGTATTGATGGCGTCAGTCAAACTCTCGCCACAACCACCGAGCCAGACATCTTTTCCCCAACCTTCTTAGAACGCGCAGCCGTTTGGCGCGTTACCGATGGTCAGATTGATACTGGCTGATGTGCGGCTCTTTCCGGTATGTGATAATTTATTTCTCTAGAACAAAGCATTGTTTTCAATGATGTTTACGCAAAATTCGCTCCATCCGTCAACCCTTGATGCGCAAACAACCTAAAGGTTTGTTACAATCTAAGTAAGATTAGAAGGCATTTCTCGCGCAAATGGCAACGTTGCAGGGCGACGCTTCTGGAAACCCGGCGCAAAAAGAGCAAAAAGCGCCATCCAATCTAACACAGCGCGTGTTGACCATTGTCATTCTTGGTCCGCTGGCAGTGTTGTTAGTGATCGCTGGTGGCTGGGTATTTGCTGCCTCGCCGCAATTGGCGTCACCGAGTTCTACTTGTTGGCGCAGGGGCGTCTTGCGCAGGGCAGTACAGTCATTGGCGTTCCGGCTGTAGTGGCGATGGGTCTTGCCTACCAGCTTGGGTACGGGTACTGGGCATTGCCCATACTCGCGCTGGCTTTTATTTTGACCATCGCTTACAAAACATTCAGCCATCACGATCTGAAGCGGGCTGTATCGCAGGCGTTGACCACCGCGCTCGGTATCATCTACATTGGCTTTCCTGTCGGCTTTCTTATTTCGATACGTAATTCCCCTGATGGCTTTGTCTGGATTTTGATGGTCTTGGCGCTCACGTGGGGAACTGATATTTGCGCCTACATTGGCGGGCGTTTGTTCGGACAGCATCAGCTTGCGCCGGTTATCTCGCCCAAAAAGACCGTTGAGGGCGCGGTGATCGGCTATTTTGGCGGTTTTGTTCCTTCGCTAGTTTTGCTGGCCGTCGCCCAGCGCCTTAATCCGGCAACGTTCTTGATCATTCTCATCGGCCCCATCATTGCTATTCTTGGA
>CAZBPB010000525.1:0-2551 GCA_964493565.1 uncultured Pleurocapsa sp.
CCAAACGCCCTATTCTCAGTTGTTAAAGAGCCGCGCAAGCCAAGTGCCGAGTCTCAATACTGCATCCACTTATCGGCTTGTCGTATTGAGAGAAATGGTAGCAAGTCTGTTCTGTTTAGGCAACGTTTCTACGCCTTATATCCCCATAGCTAAAGCGAAGGGCTTTACGGCGCTTTTTTGGTAAATCACAGAGAAGATCGTATTCAGGCGGGGCTAACTGCCTGAATGAGCGCATCAGCCATTTCGTTCGCATCGGCATAGCGATCTTCTGGAGATTTTGCCAGTGCGCGCAGGACAACCGCTTCTAACGCCGCCGGCACCTCTGGCGCGAGCGTTCTTAAGGGAGGCGGAGGATCGTTGATATGCTGCTTTAATAACTCGGAAATGGTCATGTTGGGCTGGCTGAATGGCGGGTATCCGACAATCATGTGATGTAAGAGTATGCCCAACCCGTATACGTCCGAACGCGTAGTCGCCGGCTGGCTCAAAATCATCTCAGGGGCAACATAAGCCGGAGTTCCCACCAGTGCGTTGCTGGTGGTGAGCCGAGTGGCAAAGTCGGTAAAAGTTGCCAGACCAAAATCTGTCAGATAGGCATTTCCAGCTTCATCCAGTAAAACATTGCCGGGCTTGATGTCTCGATGGATGATGCCCTGTTCATGGGCTGCGCCTAATGCTGAGGCCACCTGTAAGCAAATTTCAACAGCGCGCATTGTCTCGAATGGCTGCTGTGAAAGCTGATCCGCAACCGACCCCCCGACGGCAAGGCGCATGGCAATGTAGGCATACTCATCGCCAATGATGCCGTAGCCGTAGATGGGCAGAATATGCAGGTGCTCTAGCCGGGCGATGATCGCGGCTTCGCGGTGAAAGCGGTGATAATATTCTTCGCGTTGTTCTTCGCTAGCGTTCAAATCCAGCAGTTTAAGGGCAACCGCGCGTCCAGATGGCTTCTGGATCGCTTTATAGACAACCGCCATGCCGCCGCGCTTGATCCGGGCAACGAGTTCATAATTATCTATCTGCTGGCCGGTCAAGTCTGGTTTGATCATGATGGGTTATGATGATTAGCCCGCCGCCGGATATGATCATTCAGCCGCTTCGGTGGCTTCTGGCGTCACTTCTTCAGATGACTGGGTGATCACACGTCCCGGCGGAACAAGATAGGTTTCAGACAGCGTTGCTCCCGCCAGCATACGCGTAAGCACGTTGATGGCGGCGCGAGAAAACTCCATCCGGTTTACCGATACCGAGGATCGAATGAAATAATTTTCCCGTATGTATTCGCGGGCAAATTCTTCCGCGTCAATGCTGCTGATGACGACAGAGTCCGCCGAAATATTCGCGGCTTCCATAGCATCAATGGCGCCCAACGAACCGGCATCATTCAGGCTAAGGATCGCGTCAAACTCAACGCCTTCGTCAATCAGGCTGGCAACGCTGTCGCGTCCTAAATTCCGGGTTCCGCCGCGCACCCTGGCGACAATTTCGGCATCCGGCGCAATCTCTGCCATGCCTTCTATCATCCCATTTACACGGGCAACGATATCGGACATTTCAGGATATTCCAGCACCACTACGCGTGCCTCTCCATCGAAAACCTGATTGATGATTTCCCCGCCTGAACGTCCGGCGGCCAATCCCATCTCATGATCGTCGCCTGCAAGCTGGATGCCGCCGTACATTTCAGTCATGGTGCTGCTGAGAAAAACGACCGGTATTCCAGCTTCCTGCAGCGAGGTTAAGGAATTTTCGAGCAGAACCGGATCAAGCGGGCAGATGATCATCGCCACCGCGCCATCGGTACGCGCATGTTCAATCTGGGTAACTTGCTGATAGCGATCGGCATTGGAGTCGTAAACGCGAAAATCAAGTTGGTAATTCCTGGCGAGATCGCGCATTTCCCGCGTTTGCGTGGCGTGATATTCCGAATCCAGCGTACAGGTGATATAGGCTATCATGCCATCTGCGCCCAACTGCCTTTGAGCGAGGGCAATTTCATCAATGTCTGGAATCGTTTCCGCAATACTTCCCACTTCCCCTGTAAGCACCGTTGGCGGTGGTATTTGTGCGGGCGCGCGCGGCATCAGGAAGAAAGCGGCAAATGCCAGCACCAGCACAACCCCAAGCAGCCCGCCCAAAATAACGACCAGCCCGCGATTCGACTTTGCCGCGCCTTTTGGGGGCGCTGATTCAACCTTTGTATGCGGCGGCAGGGTGATCGTTTCCGGGATAGGCGCGCCTTCTAAATCCTGCGAGTTCGTGGGCTGGCTATCTGGCTTTGATACGGACTGCGGCGCTATTTTCGAGGTGCTGTCGGTCACCGGTGTTTCTGTGTTGCTGACGGCAACTGCCGGAACGCTGGCAGTGATCGTGACCCGCCTGCCTAGCGCGCTGTTCAAAGCCATAGCCATTTCTTCAATGGTGGCGTAGCGATCTTCAGGGGTTTTTGAGAGCGCTTTCAATACAATCGCCTCTAACGCCGGTGGTATTTCCGGGTTGAAATCACGCGGCGGTACGGGCGGCGTTTCAAGGTGGTGATAGATCACGG
>CAZBPB010000526.1:0-419 GCA_964493565.1 uncultured Pleurocapsa sp.
AGCCGACGATGATATACGGAGCGGTTTGCGAGAGCAGCGCCATGTCGCGCCCGGCGAGCGAACCTGCCGTCCAGAAGCGGATTTTGTCCAGCGTTTCAGCGTCGCTGATGAGAATGGCGGTGGTGAACGATGAAATGAACGCGGAGAGGATGACGCCGGCAAGTGTGAGTTTGAGCGGCGTAGCGCCGCCGCGTCCCATCGAGCCGAGCGCGTAGACGAGCGCCGCCGCCACAGCCGCGCCGATGAAACCCATCACAGCGTACTCTGAGAGCGGAGGACTGCCACGCAACACGACCCAGACCACGACAGCGAACGCCGCGCCGCTGTTGATTCCGAGTAAGCCAGAGTCCGCCAGTGGGTTGCGGGTTAGTCCTTGCATAAGCGCGCCTGCAACCGCCAGCGCCGCGCCGACAGTGATG
>CAZBPB010000526.1:429-2548 GCA_964493565.1 uncultured Pleurocapsa sp.
GATCAGACCTCCCGAAACGATCACACCGGCGAGCAGCAGCCAGGCGCGCCGCGACAGGGTGCCAAATCGCCGCGCGCCGCGCAGGGCCCACGGCGCAACCGCAAGCGCCGCGCCGACAGTGATGCCTGCCAGAACGCGCGGCAAGCGAATAGTCTGGATGATGAGATGCTGGAACGAACCATCGTTTGCGAAAATGGCGTCGTAGACGGTTCGCGGGGCGATATCTGCCGCGCCGAGCGTGATGCTCCATAGGAGGCAGAGCACGAGCAAGAGTATGCAGAGGAGCAGCCCCGGCAGCAGCAAAGCGCGGCTGCCGAGGATACGGGTATTGTTGCGCGAAATTGGTTTCGCTTGCGTCGTCATACCTGAGTTCGGTTCTGAGTCACTTATTCGGTTTCGGCGACCAACTGGGTAATCGGGTTCGGTGTGGCGGCTTCTGTATCGATCAGGAAGGCAAACAGATCATCGATGATGGCGTTGGCAAGCAAGTAGGTGTTCCCGCGCGTCCATGCAAAGCTGCCGCGGAATGCTTGTCCATTTTGTACGGCGCTGAGGCTCCGCCAGAGCGGGTTTGCTTCAAAATCGGTGAGGTATTGGTCGCTGGCAGTGACGGCTTCTTCGCCCAGCACAGGGAAGGTGAATACCACAATTGCATCGCCATCAGCAAGGTTGAGCGTTTCGTCTGATAGATAAGCATAAGTGGTGTTGCCATAGGCTTCGACCGAGGCTTCGCTGTCGAGCGCCTGAGACGCCGGGCGACCCAAACCCACGTCGGCAATAACACGGCTGGTAGGCGCATCGGCGGTATAGATCATGTTGAAGTAGGAACTGGCGAGCACAAGAGAGAGTTCGGTGTCGGCGCGCTCATCGCCGAGTGCTTCCTGAAGCTCGGAAACGCGAGCGTCGTAGGTATCGAGCATTTCCCCGTATAAGTCCTCGACGCCGAACACTTCGCTCCAGAACTGCGTCGCTGTCTGCCAGCTCCCCTCAGCAATCCCCGCATTGAAGATGACAGTGGGAGCAATAGCACCGAGTGCGTCGTAAGGCATGGTTTCGTTGGCGTAGGTGGCGATCAAATCAGGCTGCATTTCAAGGATTAGCTCAAGGTTCGCGGGCCAGCCGATGCCGGTGATTTGGGCGAGTTTGTCGGCAAGCGGGGGTAGTGCGGCGCTCATCTCGTCGATGGTAAACGCGTCGAATGTGCCGACGATCTCTTTGTCGGTAAAGAGCAGCAGTTCAACGGCAGCATTGTCGAGGGCGACAACCCGCTGAGTATCATCCGGGATACAGACCGGATCGGTTGCGAGAAGTTCGTGATCAAACAGGTGAAAACCGTCTTCGCAAGTGGTTTCCTGTGCGTGAACAGTATTGACTGCAAGCAGCGCGCAGATGGCAACAACAAGACGAAGAGGGTGACGCAGAGACATGGCAAATCCTTTGGTGAGCGTGAACACTTATAACGGAATAGTAACGGAAGCATGGGTGAATATCCACGTTGGCGGTTAAGTGAATAGTGTCACAATCGAAAGGGCGGAGTTACAGGAGAACAAGAAGCGTATTAATGAGCATGAGACTTCAAATTAACGCTGGTTAAATTAGGTAGAGAGGGGTATGCGAGCGAAAAGGGTAGTGCAGTTGGCGTTTGCATATACACGGTTCGCAGAAAAGCCGCGCCAGTGATGCCGAATGCCGACCGTTGTTTTGCGCGCGACGGACGAGTTTGTGGAACGGCTGGTTACTACGGCTTGAGTTAGATAACTGCGGCTAGATGCGACGCAGCCTGTAGGAGGATTAATGCGGGGCTACGCGGTAGTTGAAGTTGATAAGTAGATTTCAACAAATTTTGTAGACTTTCATTTCGGGAACGAGCAGGAAACCAATATATCGCAAAGTAATTACTTCGTGATAAGTATCATTATCATGAGTAATTTATATATGGCAAAAACGGATCATGGATTATGCCTATGCCGAAGCTGGTGAGGATGTGTCTCCCAGCCGCTTTCGATGCGGTGCTGTGTGGCTTCCCAGTTTCGTATGCCGCTAGTCGCGTCTGCCGCTTCGACATTACACGCACCAACTGCGCATGCCCATTGGGCTGCATCGTGTGCGCTGACTCCTT
>CAZBPB010000527.1:0-2143 GCA_964493565.1 uncultured Pleurocapsa sp.
GGGGACAGGCTTGCCAGCGGCAGTGAAGACCAAACGATCAAAGTGTGGGATATCCGCACCGGCTCCTGCTGCCGTGAGATGCGCGGGCACGCCAATCATGTGACTTGCCTGGTCTTCAGTCCGGATGGTCAGACCATCATCAGCGGCAGTGATGATGAGACGATTAAACGCTGGGACGCAGCGACAGGGGCATGTTTGACCACCCTACAAAGCGAGCGCTTATATGAACGGATGAATATCACCGGCGCGACGGGATTAACCGAAGCCCAAAAGACTTCGCTCAAATGGTTAGGAGCGGTCGAAACATGAGTTTGGACGAGCGAGGGGCAGTTGAACAAAAATCTATCGTGTTTTGGCACTACCTCTCCGGGTACCTGCGGTCAACGCCAATGCCACGCTGCAAAGGCGCAGGGTTGTGGCTGATACACCTGCGCGGGAGCGCAGCCGGTGGAATGCGCTTCCGCTGGCTGGCGCACGACGGTCATGCATGCGGCTAACGCAGGCTGCGGCGCAGAACGCGCGCTGCTCGTCGGACGCGCACACGGGGCGTAAGATTATTGCTTAGTCGTCGCCTGAAGCGGTTCGCTGGTCGCTCATAGAGTGGACACTGACGAAGGGGATTGCTAATAGTATTTACATGGAAACCCGTTCAAATTTAAGCTCCTACCTCACAAAACTGACACGATGATATCCGAGGCCGAAATTGATGTCGATTAGGCTTTGGCACCCAAAGCATGTTATGGTCAAACCAATTATTAAGTACCATCTCTGGCGCATATTGATCTTTCACGATCTCAGCAGCGGTGAGGACCCCAGCCATCGTGGTGACAAACGGTATTGTTGCCGCTTGATTGGGTACACGAAGGTGGAAACGAGTGTCTCCACATTCTGTAAGTGCTGGCACTTCGTTGAATAGAACGCCAACAAGTTCAATAAAACGCTTCACTGGCTGACCTTGCACAATCGCTAGCTGTTCAATATCCTCTTGTGTAACTGGAGTACGATCAAAGTCAAGCTGTTGTACTTCCTCAATCGTTTTTCCCCACATACGGGCGCGGCGTTTCCACGTTATACTCGGATCATACGGATGCTTACATCTCTCAGTACAGCGTAAATTGTTTCTACAACCGCAGCATCTAAAAGAACCGCTGGCCAGTCATTCTGAATATCCCACCGAGCCTCAGGGGTATCAACCGTGGACACAACCAGACGAAAATCCCGATCTGTTACCTCTGCATAAGGTAGAGGCTCTAGCTGCACCTCAAGAGTAGGATGATGATGTCTTAAAAACGAACGAGCAGTTTCTATTTTATGCGTTCCAGCATGACAGTCATGGTAGCTAGACAAAAGATAGCGCGTGAGATTGCTTTGCTTGTGCCGCCCCGGATCAATGAGCGAAATCTTACCCGTTAAGCCTGGTAGACAGGATAAAGTGTATAGTGCCGCCGACCCACCAGCTCCTACACCAGCGATAGCGATATTATTGAGAGATAGCGAGGTATTAATGGAAGGATACGTGCTTATTCCAGGATCAGCTCCATAGGTTAAAGCGGAAAACGCCACATCATTTAGTAATTTGATTTGGAGTTCACTGATTTGGTGAGGAAAATTGCAGATGAGGAGATACTTGAAAATCTCTGCGACTGCCAGTGTTGCCGCCAGGTGGGGTCCGAACGGAATAGGAGTATCCCAATCGGGCAAAGGCTGTGACGCATTTATATATGCCGTCCATGCATTCGCCTCAACCTGAATGGTTGCTAAACTTTGGTGTTGAGAGTCTCCACCCACTAATACCGAAACCGTTGGGTGAGCCATTTGGCCGTCAAAGTTAAAACTGACCGCATAATTGCTCCGCGGGCCGGTGATGGAGTTTACTAAGCGCACCAGTCCAGCCCGGAAATCATTGCCATACAGCGGCACATACTGATGCAGCGATATCCCATTTGGAATCAATATCGACACACCCGTAATCGCAGACTTCATGCGAGCCAGCAGATTCACCATCAGCGTGAGAGCAAACTGCCCTCCAGGTGAGACGAGTACATGCTGGGCAGCATGAATGCATACCCGACTGTTTGGAAATAGAAAATCAACCTGACTTTGTGGTTGATCAAGCAGGTGCTTTATCGCCTTTTGAAGGCGG
>CAZBPB010000527.1:2153-2528 GCA_964493565.1 uncultured Pleurocapsa sp.
TTCTTCTAAAGGATGAGGTGCTAGATCAATCACGGAGGAATGAACGACAAACCTCCGCATAACTTCCTCATCACTAAGAGCCGAAAAATGGCCACGAAACTCATACACGGCGCAGTCAGTTAACAATTGAACGCCCTGACCAAAATTGGGAAGGACAATTGAGATAAATCCCGAATGAAAACTTGTCGCCTTTTGACTGTCACCAAATGAATGAAATGCTTCACCTAGGTGCGAATGAATTTGCGCGACGAGCTTTTCATCTCTACCTCTCAATGTATTAAGCAAAGCGCGCATTTCCTCCATTGTCGGTCGAACACAGCCTCCTTGAGGAAGATGGTTTAGCCTGAGAAGAGACGTTACCAGCATATCACCCGC
>CAZBPB010000528.1:0-2526 GCA_964493565.1 uncultured Pleurocapsa sp.
GGGAATGCGCGAACACCTGATTTTCAGCCTCCTTCAGGAGGCGCGTTTTAGCCGGATGGCTTCGAGCCTCCGGCGTTGCGGGCGCGATATATTGCGCCCCTACAGCTCTCGCGCCAGCTTCTAAGGGAGCATTACTTCCCTCCCCCCTCCGTATAGCTTTGCGGCGGCGCATCCTGCACTACGCGGAAGGGGATCGGATCGCTGAGCAGGGTTGTACCATCGGCAAGCAGCGCTTCGGCAACCAGCTCATGCTCGCCCAATGCCAGCGGCCACCACAGCGCCCACGGCGCAGCATCTGCCTCACCTAGCGGCGCGCCATCCAGCAGGTAGGTGATCCGCCGCGTGTTGGCCGGTGCGCCTACTGTTAGCCGAATGCGCTGCGAATCTAGCGGCAGCGTTGGCGACAGCTCAAACACCGTATACGGGTCTGGCTCCAGCAGGCGCAGCGCATCATCATGCGCCCCTACGCGGGTCACCACCTGTGGCGGCGGCTGCGGAAGGCCAGATCGCGCCGCCCAATCGCGGGCTTCCTGCGGCAAAATCTCGAACACGCGGCGCACACGGTTTGCCTGCGGCGTGGTTTCATCCGCCAGCAAGCCATTGCGGGTATCAATCTCAAACGCCTGCCACACGGTATCAAATTCCAGCGGCTGCGTGCCTTCAATGAACCATTCTACATGCCGCTGCGGGCAGTCGTTCGTCGGGCGCATACCCGATGGCGCGCACACTTCCATTCGCGTTAGCCCGTCCGGGCGCGGAAAGCTCAATTCTGGCTGCCCGCGCAGTACCGTTCGCATAAATTCGTTCCAGATCGGCGCCGCCCCGCTAACGCCGGTCACATCGGTCATCGGCGCGTTATCGGCATTGCCCACCCACACCCCCACCACCAGATTTGGCGTATAACCAACGATCCAGTTATCGCGGAAATCAGTGGTGGTGCCGGTCTTGGCGGCGGCAGGGCGGCCAATATTCAAGGCGCTGTTTTGCCCGAACCCCATAATCCGCGCGTTGTCGTCGCTCAAAATATCGGTGATCAGGTAGGCCACCCGCGCATCAATCACGCGGGTTGAAGCCTGTGGATTCACCCATTGATACAGCGTGTTTCCAGCATGATCCTGCACGCTCAATATCATCGCTGGATCAACGCGATTTCCGCCGTTGGGGAAGATGCTGTAGGCCTGCGTCAAATCCAAAAGACGCACCTCGCCGCCGCCCAGCGTCACCGCCAGATCAAGTTCGCTGTTTTCGGTCAGCGTGGTTAAGCCAGCATTCGCCGCAAGGCTGATCATCCGACCGATGCCGGTGAATTGCAGCGTTTGCACCGCCGGAATATTCAGCGATGAAGCTAAGGCTTCGCGCGCGCTCACCGGCCCGTGCTCAACCATCCCGTAATTAGCTGGCGTGTAGCTTTGCAACTGCCGGGTGATGAACGGCGTTTCAATATCCAGCATCATCGTCGCCGCGGTCATCGGGTTTTCCAGCAGCGGGTCAAACGCCGAAGCATAAGTGAACGGCTTCAGCGCGCTGCCCGGCTGTCGCGGGGCAAGGGCGGCATTCACCGCGCCATCAATGCTTTCATCGAAATAATCCGGGCTGCCCAGCATCGCCAGCACCTGCCCGGTGAATGGATCCATCGCCACCAGCGCCGCATTTTCGGCATTCGCAGGTGGCCGCGACGGGTTCAGATTCAAAGCCTCAAGCTGATGCTGCACAATTGCCTGCGCGGCATTCTGCCAGTCCAGATCAACCGTCGTCACCACCTCCAGCCCACCGCTGTAAAGCTGCTGGCCGTATTCGCGCTCCAACTGCTTGATCACCGCCATCACGAAATGCGGCGCTTCAATCGGGAAGGGCGCGGCGGCAAAATTCAGCGGTTCATTTTGGGCGATGCTGGCCTGTTCCGCCGTGATCGCGCCGCTCTGCGCCATCAAATCCAGCACCACCGTTTGCCGATCTTTGGCCGCCTCAAGGTTGGTCAGCGGATCGTACACCGCTGGCGATTGCAGCAGCCCCGCCAGCAGGGCGCATTCCGCCAGCGAAAGATCGGCGGCATCCTTGCCAAAATAAGCCCCCGCCGCCGCCTGAATCCCATACGCCAGATTGCCGTAATACGACTGGTTTAAATACAGCGCCAGCACCTCATCTTTGCTGTAGGCGGCTTGTAGTTGCAGGGCGAGAATCGCTTCCCGCAGTTTCCGGCGTAAGCTGCGTTCCGCCCGCTGCTGCGGATCGAGTAGTAAATTCCGCGCCACCTGCTGGGTGATGGTACTGCCGCCCGCCAGCACTTCGCCGCCCTGCACATTGATCCACAACGCACGCAGCACCCCTTCAATATCCACGCCCGGATGGCCGTAAAAGTTGGCATCCTCAACTGCGATAGTCGCCTGCTGGCAGGATATGGGGATTTCTTCAAGGGGGATGGCCGTATTCAGGCCGCCGCTGTCGCTGTCAGATAGAATTTCGTAGATCAGGCGGTGATTGCGGTCATAGATGCGCGTTGAAGGCAGCGCCATGCCCGCTTGCAAA
>CAZBPB010000529.1:0-481 GCA_964493565.1 uncultured Pleurocapsa sp.
ATTGGGATGTGATGCGTACCGAAAATGGCGGCGAATCGTGGGAAGAAATCAGCGGAAATCTGCCAAGCGATTTCGGCTTCCCCATAGGTGTTCATGCCCATGAGCCAGACACCATCTATGTTGTGCCTATCACCAGCGATTCCTATCACTACCCGCCTGATGGCAAGCTGCGCGTCTATCGCAGTCGCTCTGGTGGTAACGAATGGGAAGCACTCACCAACGGCCTGCCGCAGGAAAACTGTTATGTCAATGTACTGCGTGTATTTTGGCACTACCGGCGGTCAGGTCTATGTTTCTTCCGATTCTGGTGATAACTGGATGTCAATTGTCCATGATCTGCCGCCCGTTCTCTCGCTAGAGGTACAGGTCTTGTGATCGTCAAAGTAACGCTGCCTACCCATCTGCGCACCTTGGCGCAGGTGACCGGTGCTATAACGCTTGATGTGCCAGAACCTGTAACCCGGCATGCAATTCTCGATGC
>CAZBPB010000529.1:491-2520 GCA_964493565.1 uncultured Pleurocapsa sp.
AGCGACGTATCCTATGCTGCGCGGCACCATTCGCGATTTTGCCAGCAAGGAACGCCGTCCATATATCCGCTTTTTCGCCTGCGGAGAAGATTTATCGCTTCAATCATCAGATGCGCCCGTACCCGCTGAAGTTGCTTCTGGTTCAGAACCGTTCCGCATCATCGGGGCAATGGCTGGCGGGTAAATCATGGCGTTTCGAAGCGTTACAGCCTTCCTCCTACAGGGCGGCTTCGTGAATGCTAAGTTTCAATCACATCGTGCTGAATAATGCGTGGTGAGGAATGAATACAAATCAATTCTAGCCGTTCGTGGCCAACATTCTTGAATCCGTGAATCGTGCCCTCTTTGGCGACCAGGATATCGCCCGGCCCAGCCTCAATCGCTTCGCCATCAACTGTGAAAAGGCCGTTGCCAGCCCGCACGATCCATGTTTCTGTATAAGGATGTGTATGTAAATCCGCGCCTTTTTCGGGTTCGGCGTTCACCCAGAAGAATGAGATGTTAGAGCCATAATCTTCGCCTTCAAACCGGATAGTTCCACCGGGTGTAGGCGTAATTTCGCCTGAACGAATAATGCTGTGCATACCTTCCTCCATATAAGGTGGTGATCATGAATTGCGTGAATCACATTGCGCCAACCCACATAGGCAACTTCCATCCCGCCTTCATTCCGCGCAGTCAAATGGCGGCGGCCAAACGACGCGTCCCGGCAGTCGCTCGCCTGTCTCCAGTGCCGCGCAAAACGCGTCTAACGCGCCGGATTCCAGCGGGCAGGCCATCGCTGCGCTCCATGCCTGTTGTATTGGTGTTCCCGCGAAGGCGCTGGCAGATCGCGATGACGGATGCAGTGGCAAAGTAATCGCGTCCTGCTCTTTGCACAGTATCGCCGCCAATCGCCGCGCCGCTTCGTCATCACGTGCCAGAAACAGGGTGGGCGTGATGATGGGTTGAGTGTAGTAACGCGCATACCCGGCGATTTCATGATCAGCCCGTTCAAATACCCGGCAGTTTAGCTTCTCATTCGGGCTAAGCCATGCTAACAGCGTATCTTCAGGTTGAATCGCGAAATCAATCGCGCCTTCCTCCGCTAACCACAATGCCTTAAGCGCCGGAAGATCGCCTTCTGTAGGTAGCCTTGCGCTCAATTCGTAATTGTCGGGTAGATCGTTTTTTTGAACGGTCAGGGAAGAACTTCCGTAAACATACTGGCGATAACCGAAGCGGGGATAATACTCAGGATGTCCCAGCAATATACTGACCGTAAAGCCATGTTCGCGGGCAGTCCGGTGGCCTTCCTGCATCAATGCGCTGCCAATCCCCTGTCGCTGGAACTCAGGGGCAACGCCAACAGGTGAGACCACAACTGCTGCTATCGAGCGATCAAGTAATCGTATGGTTTCAGGCATGAACAGGACGTGACCCGCCATTTTACCGTCAATTTCACCGACGATTGACATCTCAGGGCGAAACCCGGTGCGCTCACGTTGTAGCGCGACAATAGATGGAACGCTGCCGCTGTTAAACGCCCGCGCATGTACACGCGCAATAGCTGCATAGTCAGATGGCGTTTCCGGCCTAAGGATCAGTTTCGAGTTCAAAGGTACGCGCTTGCCCCGCATAGCCGTGATTGTAGGAGTGAATAACGTGATTCTCCATCACTATATGTATCAAAACGCTTCGGGTCTGAATTTACAGGAGTTGTATCAATGCTGCCGCCGAAGAAAGCGTCATCACCAGCCCTGCCGCGCACCCTGCCAGTCCTGCCGCCACCGGCCGGCTGTGATCATCAAAAGCCTGCCGTTTGCCTCTGGTGTGCCCGTTTCTTCCGGAGAGACAGCCGTCGTTGTGAAATCAAACAGGGTGTCAAATTCCTGAGGCCGCTGTACCGACATTCTGATCTGCCACTCGCCGGGGATGCTCAGGTTCGATCCTTCAACCCGGTACACGCCATTGCCAGCAGGCTCTGGCCTTAATTCGCTGCGCCCGATAGCCGGATTAGGGGAAGTAAAACGCAGGCGGATCAGTGACG
>CAZBPB010000530.1:0-2519 GCA_964493565.1 uncultured Pleurocapsa sp.
TATAGCGCAGAGTATCGAAACCCAGCGTTTGCGCGCGGTCTTCGTTCTCGCGGATGGCTTTCAGAACTGCGCCAGTGGGCGAATGTACCAGACGTTTGATAAAGAGGAACGTGAGGACAAACAGCACCAGCGCAATGTAATAAAAATTCAGGCGGCTCTGAGCAGGGTCGATCCACGCCGGCAATTCGGAGATGGCAAAGCCATCTTCAGCGCGGGTCAGCTGCCAGCGGCTGGCAAAGATGAAAAACATTTCCGCCACAGCCAGCGTGAAGATGGCGAAGTACACCCCTTTAAGCCGTAACGTTGCTGCGCCGACCAGCAAGCCCATCAACCCGCAAAGGATGAGAGCAAGGGCGATGCCTAACGCTAAGCCTAGCGAGGTGTCGATGGCAACATATTCAAGACATAAGCCTAAGATGTAGCCTGCCGAGCCGAAGAAAAGCGCGTGTCCGAAGGAGATCACGCCAGTGAAGCCAAAAAGTAGGTTGTAACTCATGGTCAGAATGCCGAGGATGAAAATCTCGATCAGCACCGACTGCCAGCGCACCGACGCTCCACGCATGACGAAGCGTTCACCACGGAGTTCGCCATAAGGGCTGCTGTCGGTGAAAAGTCCAATTACGAATGGAAAGACGATCAAGAAGACGAGGATCGCCAGCGGGATTCCGTTGCTTTTCAGCCATGCGCCCCACTGGAAGCCAGTGCTGGTGCTTTTGAGCATGCCGGTAGCATTCATCGTGAGCTCCCGAACAGCCCACTAGGACGCAGCAGAAGCACAAGAACCAGCAGAAGCATCGGGGTGATACTGGACAGCGCGGCAAAATTCGTGCCAATGGCGACATTCTGCGCGACGGAAATCGCAAGACCGACCAAAATACTGGCAACCGCCGTACCGCCATAACTGCCCATGCCGCCTAATACCACAACCGCTACTGCCTGTAACAGAAAAGCATTGCCGAGCGTGACCGATGCCCCCAAAAACGGTGCAGCAATCGCCCCACCCAGCGCCGCCACCGCACAGCCAAGCGTGAAAACCAGCGTAAAGAACATTTTGATGTTGATACCTAGTGCCTGCACCATCTCACGATCTTCGACGCCGGCACGAATGATGATGCCGATACGGGTGCGCTGAAGCAGCAAACCGATAGCGATGATCAGTGCGAAGCCCATGCCGACCACAAACAGACGGTAGGTGCTAAAACGCTGACCGAAAAGCTCGAAAAAGCCGTCACGGATGCCGAACATCTCAGTCCAGCTATAGGGTGTAGTAGACCAGATAGCTTTTACCACTTCGATCAGGATCAGTGAGAAACCAAAGGTGAGCACCAAC
Source organism: uncultured Pleurocapsa sp. (assembly GCA_964493565.1). Classification (GTDB taxonomy): domain Bacteria; phylum Chloroflexota; class Anaerolineae; order Aggregatilineales; family Phototrophicaceae; genus Flexifilum. The sequence goes on from CAZBPB010000530.1 coordinate 1,331, forward strand.
TGGAAGACCGGGCGGGAATAAAGTGGACGGAGCAAACCGCGTTCCAGCAGCAAACCAAGACCCGCCCCGACCAGAATCGCACCAAATACGGCAAAGATAAAGCGAACATTGGGATCGGGGATAGTCGCTGTCAGGTCAACCAGTCCGCCTGAGTGTTGAATATCATAGGCGACGTAGGCTCCGATCATGAAATAAGCACCCTGCGCCAGATTCAGCACGTCCATCAAGCCAAAGACAATGGACAATCCCGACGCTACCAGAAACAGCAGCATCCCTTGAAACAAACCGGACAAGATGGTGATGCCGAAACTGCCGAGGCTGTTTGCGCTGAGCAGCGCCAGCCCAATCAGCGCAGCAAAAAGCACCACGACCGTTATCCACGAATTGCGATAAGACCTCATGCCACCCCCAGATAACGCTGGATTAGCGCCGCATCTTGCACCAGATCGCTCATGCGCCCCTGTGCCGGGCTTTGCCCCTCTTCGATGATCACATAGTTCTGCGCAAGTTTGCTAGCGACGCGGAAATTCTGCTCGACCAGTAGTACCGAAACCTCTGCGGATAGACGTTCAATCGCGCGGATCATGTGCTCGATGATCACCGGAGCTAACCCTTCGCTTGGCTCGTCAATCAAGAGTAGGCGGTTATCCGGCACCAACGCTCGCGCAACCGCCAGCATCTGCTGCTGCCCCCCGGAGAGGCTGCCCCCCGGTAGCGAGATCAGTCGCTTGAGATCAGGAAAAAGTTCAAAAATAAAGTCACTTTTACGCGCCAGATCGCCACGCTTGCGCTCGGCAATCTGTAAATTTTCGTGCACAGTAAGTTCTTTGAAGATGGCGCGATGTTCGGGCACAAAGCCGATTCCCATTTGCGCGATCACATTCGAGCTATTGCCGGTAATCGGTGTGCCGTGAAATGTGATGCTGCCTTGACTGGGCGGGGTGATGCCCATGATGCTGCGTAAGGTGGTTGTTTTCCCCGCACCATTTCGCCCCAATAGCACCGTGATCGTGCCAGCAGGAACACTCACGGTGACACCTTCTAGAATATGAAAGCCGCCGATGAAGGTGTGAATGTCTTTTACTTCCAGAATATTTTCGCTCATGCGTCTTCCACACCGGGCAAATCGTAGAGTTCACCTAAATACACTTCTTGAACCACCTTATTGGAAGCTATTTCCAGTGGTGTG
>CAZBPB010000531.1:0-2510 GCA_964493565.1 uncultured Pleurocapsa sp.
TTCTGTGGGCGCCGCTGATTTTAACACTACCCTTTTATCTGATGCCTCCCCACAGTGCAACCTGTAGCATGTGACCCGCGTATTTCCTATAATCAGGCAGATGCAAGGTCTCTCCTCAGGGGAAAGCCCATGTTTGGTTTTGGAAAACGACGAACGAAAGACGATCTGGATATTACGGCGGCAGCTGGCCAGTACATAGAAGGAACGCCCACCTCATTTATCAAGGTTGCGGTTGACGAACAGCTTTGCCATCACTGCGGTGGCTGTGTGGCTGTTTGCCCACCAGATGCAATTTTTCTTGAAAACAGTTATTTAGCCATCAATCAGGAAACCTGTACTTCCTGCGAGCGCTGTGTGAAGATGTGCCCGGTTCACGCTTTATCTATGCCGAATGGTCGCCCCAATTTACGGGCGGGAAGTCAAGATGCCTAGTCGTTTGGCTGATTCATACGATGTGATCATAGTTGGTGCTGGCCCTGCGGGAAGTGTGGCTGCGCGTCTGGCAGCCGAACAGGGTTTAAGCACGCTGATGATCGAGAAGCGGCAGGAGATTGGCGCGCCAGTGCGCTGTGCTGAAGCGGTGGGCGCGGAAGTGACTAAAGGCTATATTGACGAAGACGAGCGTTGGATTAACGCGCACATTGATTTTTACGACATCACAAACTCCAAGGGCGACTATGTACGTGTTCCTCCTACAGAGCATACGTGGGTGGTGGATCGCAAGGTATTTGACCTTGAACTGGCGCACAAAGCTCGCCGTTCCGGTGCACAGGTTTTGACCAGCACGGCTGCCGTTGGTCTGATTAAAGAAGATACACAGGTCACCGGCGTCAAAATTCGCGATTTTGGCGGTGTGAAAGAAGTCAAATCCAGACTGGTGATTGCCGCTGATGGTACCGAATCGCAGGTGGCGCGCTGGGCGGGGCTGAAAACGGTGCCGCCGATGGGCGATTACTATTCCGGAGTGCAGTATCTTGCCGGTAACTTGAAAGGCAAGATTGAACCGAACGTTTGCGAATATCATCTGGGTATGGATCTTGCGCCGGGCGGTTATGTGTGGGTATTTCCTAAAGGCGAAGACACGGCTAACGTCGGGTTGGTGATGACCGCCGATAAATCTGCTGACATTAGCCCGCGTGAGTATCTGGATCGCTTTGTTGAATCGCATTTTGCTGATGCCAGCATCATGGGTGTGGTAGTGGGCGGGATTCCGGCAACGGGCGCGCTCAAACGCATGGTCACTGATGGGCTGATGGCGATTGGCGATGCCGCGCATCAGGCTGACCCGCTCACGGCAGGAGGTATCAATCTGGGCATGTTCGGCGCGGATATGGCGATTCAGGTAGGTGCGAACGCGATCAAAGAAGGCGATCTTTCAACCAAACGACTTCAGGAATATGAGCGTATGTGGCAGGAACGCTTTGGCAAGCAGCACGCCGCGCTGCTGCAGGTACGCAAAATGCTGACCGGCATGAATCCGGAAACGTTGATCGGCTTGATTGAAACTGCCAGCCAACTGCCGCTTGATGAAATGACGCCGGGGCAGGTGATGATGACGCTGCTCAAAAGCCACCCGCGCTTGTTGATTGAAGCGCGCACACTCATCACCACCGGCTTGATTTTGAAGTAGGTAGTCAGAGATCTAAATCGTAGATCAGCAAAACGCGAATATCATTGACCCGCGCTAATTTTGCGTCATTGGTTAAAAAGGCATTGACACGGAGGGCAATTGCCGATGCCAGATGTATGGCGTCGGGCGTTCGTTAATTGTAAGCTGCGCGTAAAGATGCTGCACGTAGACTAATCTCAGCATCAACAGGGAGCAAATGGATACCACTGGTTTGAAAGAAAAAGTCGCGCCATGTTCCGATCATTAAAGTGTCATTGTGAAAGATGGGCTTGTTTAGAACTTCAACAAGGGTAATCACTGAGCTTGATATTTGTAGCTTGTTTTGATCAACTGCCTGAAAAATGCGTCGTATCTTCCCGGAGAATGGCTCATAGCTTTCAATAAAGTAAATTAACGGCGCGGAATCTACGTAAAGTAGCTGAACATCCTCCAAGGCCTGCTCAATTTTCATTCAGGCCTATCCCATTCATCACGTAGTTGATTGATATATTCCTGAGGATCAACTTCGTCACGTAAATGAGCGCCGACGCCCTCAAACTCCAAGATGGAGCGTTTGTGAGCGGATTGCTGACTGAACGAATCTAGTATGATCATCACCAGTTCCTTGCGTTTATCTGGCGGAAGTTCTCGAACTTCTTGAATTAGTGTGTCCCAAGTCATGACAATTCCTTTAACCTATTCATTGATTATACTCGGCTTGCCATTGATCTAACCTGATGAGCAAACGATGATCACTCTCGAATCCCTTCATTTCCTCACCACATCGGCCGGCGAGAACCTGCTTGCGCGGCTTGTGCATGAAGACCTGTCTGATGGAAATACCCTTCGGTTGCTCACCGCACTACGCAAAGATTATGCCCCCGAAAATGCCGGGGTAGCA
>CAZBPB010000532.1:0-1663 GCA_964493565.1 uncultured Pleurocapsa sp.
CGGTGAGCAGGGTTACGCCTAAGTAGGGCAGCAATAAACTGCCTGCTACCGCCAACAGCGACCCGATACCGAACACGCCAAAGACTACCCGCGCTATTTTCTCCCACCCGCTTAGCGGTTTATCAGGTATCCAGGGCAGCCAGGGCGGTTCGGGCAGTTTCGCCTGAAATACTAACCCTGAAAGCAGCACCGCGCCAGCCACACACAGCGCAAAACTGAACAGCAGAGGGGTATCTTGCAGCCCTGTACCCTGCCGCAATTCCATGACCAGGAAGGCTGTCGCGCCGATCACAAAGCCGCCGTTCAGCACAAACATCATCGGGCGGAAGCGCCGCACATCTGCCGCTGAACACCACGCCAGAAATGCCAGTAAGCCCAGTCCGGCAATGGTGTTGCTCACAAAGAATGGCGGCGCGATGAACAACGGTGAATCAGGGAAGATGAAGGGCGCAAAAACCATGCCAATGCTTAAAAGCAGCAAAATCAGCGCCAAGAGCTTCAGGAAGGCGGCGAGACGTTTTTCAGCGGGTGTGTAAGCGACCTCAACATCCATTTCTCAGGTCTCCTCACAAACTTACGGGGTGATATCACTATAGTATGAATTGATAATTTACAACAGCGACAGCGAGCAAAGGCCGATAGTGTTAATGCTGCAACCCGCGTGCTACATTCCGGCGGAAAAGGCGACGTGACTACTTTATAAAGAGGGCGTGGAGGGCGATGCGGAAGGCTTCGATGCCTAGCGGGTCACGCCCGTAGTAGGCGCGATTGGTCAGGCAGGCGATAGTGATTTCACGCTTGATATTTACGCGAAGCGACGTGCCAGTGAAGCCGGTATGCCCGAAATAACCGTGAGGGATAATGGCGGGATCTGGCGGCGGAAACGGTTGGGGTTCATCGGGAGCGGCGTCGGGTGCATACATTCTCCAGCCCAGACCACGCGGATCATCTGATCCGATCTGGTAACTGGTGGCTTCAGCCCAGACCTTGCCGGAAATTCCCAGCATCGGGTTACACGTTCGCCATGCTTCGCCAAAAGCGGCAATATCATAGGCGGCAGCATATAAGCCTGCATGACCGGCGATGCCCCCCATGCCGCAGGCATTTTCATCGTCTACTTCGCCCCAACAGCGACGCAAGCGCCAGACAAAATCGTATTCTGTGGGAACGATATTGACTCGACTGACGCCATTGAACAGCGGGTTATAGGTCAGGGTTGCCAGCCCAAGCGGACGAGCGATGCGGTCATGAACGACAGCATCCAACGGCATACCCCTAAGCCTTTGCACACATTCGCCCAGCAGCATGAAGCCAAGATCGCTATAGCGTACAGTTGCGCCGGGATAATCAACAAAAGGCGCTTTACATAATGAGGCGATGACACTGGCATGGCGGACTTCGGGCGAAATCGGGTCAGGTTTGCCTGCACGGGGAATATCATGCAGTAGATAGGTGGGACGCCAAGGCGCGAGGCCAGACGTGTGCGTGAGCAGGTGGCGGATGGTGACGGTATTCGGGTCTACAGATTTTTCTTCGAACGTATGGGCTGTGGGCAGCGGTAATTTGGTGAAGGGATGAACGCCGCCGTCGAAACCCCGTTCGCCATCCGCTGCAAATTCTGGAATCACGGCGCTGAGCGGAGTTTCGAGCGAGAGTTTGCCGT
>CAZBPB010000532.1:1673-2503 GCA_964493565.1 uncultured Pleurocapsa sp.
GCTGATCAACTGCAAAATGAGGGTGGCGGTGAATAATTTGCTGACGGATGCCAGATCGAAAAGATTTGAGAGCGTGACCTGATAGGATTGGGTGTAGGGATCAATCCAGCCCCACGCGCCCATGAAGATGGCTTTGCCATGACGCATGACTACCAGCGCGATAGCAGGAAAGGTGGCACCGAGATGTTTGTCTACAAGCTGCTGAAGCGCCATCGAAGTGACGATTTTGAGTTCGTCATGTTCGATGTTCATCGTCTCTTGCATGATTTAGCTGACCGCCAGAATGCCTGTGCCGGGAATGCTGACCGGGCTTTTACCGGAGGCAGTTTGTTCGCCAAAAAGAACTTCAACGGCGGCCTGTGCGGCACAGGGGCGAAAGCTAAAGGCGCAAAGATAGGTTTTAGCGTCCGGGAAATGGGCTAGTTCATAGGGGTCGCGCAGGGCAACGACGATGAGGTTGTGATTGCCCGCCAACAGACGATTGATGATCTGTGGCTGAGATTGCTGGTCAAAATCCATGCCCGGAAGCGGATAGTTTTCGGTGACGGCGATCACTTTCGCATCGGCGGGGATGGCGGATAAACCCGCGCCATCCAAAATTTCTTCTGCGCTTATGACGATGGTATCAGGCTTGCGCGCTTGAACATATCTGACCAGCTCATCAAAGGCAGCAACGGCTTGATTCGGGCCGATGCCGCGCGTTTCGGTAACGGGCGGGTAGCTTTTGCGAGTGGTGGCGTTGACGAGCACCAGAGGTTCACCAACGGCGATGGGCGAGAAACTATCGCCACCGCGCAGGAAGGACAGCGCCTTTCTGGCAACATCCAGTT
>CAZBPB010000533.1:0-493 GCA_964493565.1 uncultured Pleurocapsa sp.
CTCAAGTGCGCGAACAAGGCAGCCTGCTCAAGGGGTTCCAGCGGAGAGCGCTCCTTATAGGTTTTGCGGAACAATTCCAATCGCTCATGAATAGGCGCGGTATCCACATAAGCCACGCCTCCCTTCTCTTTAAGCAGGGTATATTTACGGCGCAGCAGTTCGCGGGCTTCGCGCAGCACGGGGGTTGCGGTTAGCGCGTCGCTGGCAAACGCCGTCCATGCGGTGGAAAGATCGCGATATTTTTCAGCAGCTTCGCTCAAGCGCAAATTATTCAAAATTCCGGCGGCCTCATCCAGAAAATCGGCATACAAACCGCGCATCCCGCCGCCACCGGTGCTGAACAACTCAATATATTCAAATACCGAGCATAATGCCGGGAAAAGGCCTTTGCCGTCCGCGAATACTGTTGGCCAGCCTTTGGTATTCCGGGTATCAATCATCATCTTCGCCCATTTCTTATAGACAGGCAGCGAAAATGACTCGCTGTCGGAGC
>CAZBPB010000533.1:504-1531 GCA_964493565.1 uncultured Pleurocapsa sp.
TAGATTCTCAATACAATCCTGAATACCCGCCAGAATCGCCTTTTCAATGTTTGGCGCTTTGCCCGGTTCTAAAGTCAGCAAATGATTTTTATATGAAGTGATGCGGCCCCGCGCCGCTGCTAACCGATCAAGCGACAGGCGAAAAGGCTTCTTTGCTAGATCGTCTATCAGCACCTCATTGCCTTCAATGCCAAATACCGTCACCAGATGCCCGACTGAACCATTCATACCCGGCGGCAGGTGATAATAAGGTAGGTGATACCAGTCTACCCATACAATGCCCGGTTTACCGTCTTTAATCGCTTTTTCCAGCGCTTTGGCGCCGCCCTTTGCCCCGCCCTGAAAGTGAGTGGGTTTCACATTGATACGGCTGAAAAGGCCATCTAGAAATTTCTGTGTGTACTGCCATTTGTTTTGAAAACCGAGTGCCACCACTTTTGCATTGTGTTCCTTAAATTCCCATAGGATGTACCCTGCACCTAATCCACCGGCGATGCCCAGTATCATCGCTTCTGAATAGGCTTCGCCAGAGTGCGGCGCCCGAACGCCCTGTGCATACAGGGTGTTGGCTACGGTTGCAGTTTCTGCATGCGCGCCCCCAAGACGTGAATAGCTGGCAATCGTCGGCATGTGTTCGCATATCCCTATACCAATGGATCGTGTGGTGATTGTAGCATTGACCTCAAGTTCCTGCTGAAGAATGGCGGGATAACAGCGGGAACAAACAAAAATGGGACAACTTGTAAGCTGTCCCATTCAAAATCAAATCGCGGCACCACAAAATCATCCAACCGCTTCGCCGCACCACTTCCAAACGCCATCTTCTTCCACCACCGAGTAAGTACCCAGCGGGAAATCGCGATTCTCACCGTTGTATACAGCCACAATCCGCCCGCTGCAAGTGACGGTCTCGCCGCTTTCGTCGGCGGCACAATCCATATCTTCAATCGTGGCCTCAACCGCGTCGAAGGATAGGGCTTCCGCATCCAACCGCGCTTCCTGCGCGCTGCAAATGTACTGTGCCAGC
>CAZBPB010000533.1:1541-2494 GCA_964493565.1 uncultured Pleurocapsa sp.
GTGTCGCGGTCACCGGCAACTTTCGCAGTCAAATAGGCTTCCACCGCATCGGCAGCAGCATCAGTCGGCGCGCTGGCAGAAGGTTCGGCAGTCGCAGCATCGGTCGGCGGCGTAGTTTGTCCGTCAGAACATGCAGCCATCAGCAAAGCCATAATAGTCAGGCAGAACAGCAGTTTCAGCTTCATATGCTTCCCTCCAGAACGGGTGTGATTTCAGGGGTGATTTCGGCAGTTGGCGCAGCACTTTGAACCTCTGCAACCGCCTGTTGTATGGCATAGAGTGTACGCAAAGAAAGCAGGTTGTGCAGCGCCACACCGGAATAGGCCTCGTTGCCAGCATCATAAAACAGCGAGTCATAGCCGGAATAAGTCAGGTGAATATTGTCTACATCAAGTCCGTAATTCGGCAAAATTTGCGCCCCCGCCCAAAGGTTGATCAGCGGTACTTGCATTTCATTTGCCAGCGCAATCAACTGGCGGTTGAAGTTAATCGCCTGCGCCGCGTACTGGTCACTGGGGTGTATCGCAAACAGCGACAGCACCGGAATAATGCCCAAATCCAGCGTCTGCTGCACAATTGCCCGCATCTGCTGTCCAAAGCCGGCATCTGTCATCGCGCGTACATCATTTGGCCCGAACATAATGAAGGCCACACTCGGCTTTTTGACGCGGTACTCACACTGAAGCGGCGTTTCCCCGGGCTGGCAGCCGCGCGCCGGGTCTGCCCACATCGGGTCAACCACCGCAAAACTGCTCAGGCCAATCGAAGCCGCCGCGCTGGGAATCGCCATCGAGGCGCCATAGATATCCACCGTTGCGTTCAAATAGTCAAAAGCGCTCAACGAGCGGTTCGGGTTCGCCATTGGCGTCAGGTATTCGCTGGATGCGACCAGGCTGTCCCCGACTTTGGTGATCACGTTCGGGTTGTTGCCCATTTCCAATCCGCGACGGTAC
>CAZBPB010000534.1:0-2492 GCA_964493565.1 uncultured Pleurocapsa sp.
CATCCCGGTGCTGCGCTGCATGATGGCGCCGGTTTTCTCTGGCAGAAGCAGGGTCATGAGGACGACAACGAGCGAGAATAACACACAGCCGACAAGATAAAAGAGGTAAGCGATGATGGTTTCGGTTTGACCGGGGTTGGCATAGCTGACGGTGCTGATGGCAGAGAGGGTGAACGCCCACAATTTTGGGGAAATGAGCACCCAGCCAGCGCCAAGCAAAAATACCCGTATAGGCGTTAAGGAACTGACCATGCCAGAGAGTTTTGATGGCGGCGCGTCATCATCTGAGTCTGGCTGTTTCAGATAGGCTTTCACGCCAGCAATCAAAAGGATGATACCTAAGAAAAGAAATAAGGTTGAGGTGATGGGCGATACGCCGTAATCAGTGGTTTCCTGTGCGTTGGGTGATTCCCCGAAGATGACGCCAAAAAGCAGGATTTGCAGCAAGCGGGTGAGCGTACCGCCTGCAATTAGAGCAAGAACACGCTTAGCACCATTCTGCCCCATGAGCAATAGGACAGTGAATAGTATCCATGCAGGGTAAATAAGGCTGGCGAGAATTTCTGGAAGCAGGCTAACCAGTAGGCTAGACATCAAAACTGCCTATCACGCTGTACACGTTTGCTGAAGTAAACGACACGATACTATAACGCAAAACCCGCGTTCTAGTTGAAGATACGCGGGTTTTGATTGAGCGGGTTTATTTCATAGACGGGCGAAACAAGGTTGTTTCCGGCTTACCCGTCAGAACTTTCAGCAAGTACGGCGGCGATTGCCTCTTCAGCCGCTTCTTCCTCGATGATATCGGCAGCGATCAGTGCGGCGATGGCTTCGCGGGCCGCTTCTTCCTCGATCACTCTGGCGGCGACAAGCACGCGCACGGCTTCCAGAATCGCCGCTTCCTCAACAGCTTCGGCGGCTTCCACCACTTCAGCGGCTTCTTCTATGGCAGCATCTTCAACTTCCATGACGGCAAAGACAACATCCGTGGCTTCCTGAATGGCCTGCTGTTCGATTAAATCAGCGGCGATCAGTGCGGCAATGGCTTCATCTGCCGCGGCCTCTTCTACTGCCAGCGCTGCTGCCACCACTTCGGCGGCTTCGGTAATGGCTGTGGCTTCGATGAGCTGAGGTGCGGCGAGTGTCTGAGCGTTGTCAATAGCGGCGGCGAGTTTTACAGCTTCAGCGGCTTCAATTGCTTCTTCAGCTTCAGCAATCGCGTTAAGCTCCTGCCCGACCATGAGCAGCGCGGTGGGAGAGATCATTGCCTGCGCCAGTGCTTGCCCGCCCGCGCCGGCAATGGCATTACGCAAGCGTGATGCCCAATGATGCTCGATGACCAGAATGGCGGCGGCTGAATTATTGGGGATGCTATCCGCAAGTTCACGGAGACGCTCGCGGCTGAGGCCAAAATCGCGCTCAGCTACGGCAATTGCACCAAGGGCGGCGCCTTCAATTGCGGCTTCGGTGCTGCCTGCGCCCAAGCCGATCAGCTCACCGGCGACAGCGCCAAGACGCATACGTTCGGCTTCGCTCAAGTCGGTCAGGTGCATAGAGTTAGAAATATCGCCATGCGCGTCTTTCTGGACAAAGAGCAGATCCACCACGCGGATCACGCCACGTTTACGGACACGGCGCAGTTCCGCGAGGATCTGACCAGTAGCTTCAAAATTTTCAAAACCAATCACAAAGACCTGAATTGGCCCGGTAACTCGCTTTTCACTCACGTTACTTTCTCCTATTTACGATATTTAACGCTGTTTTGAGCCTTGATTCATGTAGGGTTATGTATCACCTACAGACCAGAGCGTTAGATTTACACTACCAGCAACAGCGGTTAAGGTTGCGAAACCAAAATACAAGTTAGCGGCGATCCCGGCGTTCTTCACGGCGCATGACACCAGCAACGGACATCGGTGAGAGCGGCCTGCCAATTGTGTCAATGAACAACGAACTGGGGCCACCGCTGGCAGGCATTTCGCCGTCCAGAATGGTCACAGCATAACTGAGTTCGTTATCATTCAAAACCGGATCAGTCAGTTCAACGACGACATCACTAACGCCATCTGTGTGAAAGACCGACAATACGGCATTGGGTGGGGTTTGGGCAAAGCTGTCACTGCCCTTGTCCCACGAGCCTACAAACTCTTCAGAAGTGATATGACCGGTAACACGGTCGGGGCGATCAGAAAAGAAGAGGGTGGTTGGCCCGAGGTTTTTCAGGGTAAGTTTGCCGTTGTACAAACAGCGCCTCAATTTCATGGGCTTCAGCATTATGGATAGGTTCCATAATCTTTGCGCGTTCGGTCATGACAATCTCCTCTATGAAATATCTGCCATCCGGAAGGGATGGCAGTCTGCGAATAAGCTAGCGGTCGTTATGCTTTTATTTCACGACGCTGGATGATGCACGTTTGAGATGATATCACTTTCAGCGAGACTACTGCCGCGCCATTGCCACGCTCAGGCGTTCTTCGGGGCTGATTAAGTGA
>CAZBPB010000535.1:0-1890 GCA_964493565.1 uncultured Pleurocapsa sp.
AAACCAATCCCGATGCCGGTCATCGCGGCATGACCGCCTTCATCGTCACCAACGATATGCCCGGCGTTACCAGCGGCGATATTCACGGCAAGCTTGGTGTCCGCGCTGGCTCTACCGGCTGGGTTGCCTTTCAGGATGTCGAAGTGCCGGTTGAAAACCGCCTCGGCGAAGAAGGCGAAGGCTTCAAAATCGCGATGGGGTCGTTGGATAACGGGCGCTTTACCGTCGCCACCGGCGCTGTCGGGCTAATCCGCGCCTGCCTTGAAGAAAGTGTCAAGTACGCGCTGGAACGTAAAACCGGCGGCAAGCCAATTGCCGAACACCAGCTTATCAAGCAGAAGATCGGTTATATGCAGCAGTGGTATGAAGCAGGGCGTTTGCTGTGCCTACAGGCAGGCTGGCTCAAGAATCAGGGCATTCGCAACACGCAGGCCACCAGCCTCGCCAAATGGTATGCCACCGATCACAGCGTACAGGCTGCGCTCGAAGCGGTTCAGATTCACGGCGCGTATGGTTTCAGCGATGAATACCCGGTTGAGCGTTACCTGCGTAACAGTAAAGGTGCGGTCATCTATGAAGGCACCAGCGAAATTCACCAGCTCATGCAGGCCGATTATGCCTTTGGCTTCCGCGAAGATCACCCGCTGCGCTGTGAACTTCCCGCCTATAGTGCTGAAGAATGGCAGCGCGAAGCGTAAGAACCAACGCGACACCATCAAACGATGTAGGGGCGCAGCATGCTGCGCCCTTTCTTTTTGGAGCGGACCCTATGAAACTTGTTTGCTTTGGCGATAGCCTCACACAGGGCACCTACGGCGGCAGCTATGTGAATGCCCTCACCCGCTTGCTGCCTGATCACGAAATCATCAACGCCGGACGCAATGGCGATACCATAATCAACCTGCAAGATCGCCTGCACGATGTATTGGCGCTTTCCCCTGATGGCGTTTTCCTGATGGTTGGCGGCAACGATGCCATTTCCTACGCTCAACCCAAAGTCAGGTCATACTATCGCAAATCCAAAGGTCTTGAGGAAGGGTTCGTCTCGCCAGAGCAGTTCAGCGCCGCCTATCGCGATCTGCTGCTCCATCTGCAAGTAGCTGGCGTGCTGGTCTGGGTTGGCCTACCGCCCAATGAATACAATCCCACCGTTATTGAAACCCTGCGCCAGTACAACAAATCGGCACAGAATGCCGCCAGCAGCCTCGGTATCCCCGTTCACGATTTCATGGCCGAATTTGCTCCGGAACTCGTACCTGAACGTCCTGAATTGGACGTTCAAACCATCATCCTCATCGGCGCGCGCGAATCATCTGGCTGGCATGACTATGAGAAAGCCCGTGATGAAGGCGGCTTTTCCTTTACCTTCGATGGTCTGCACCTGATGCCCGAAGCTGCTGACCACATGGCTGTCTTACTCGCATCCTTCATTCGCGAGTAGCCTTGCAACTGCTTGTCCTTCCCTGCGTATAAAGAGTCATAACATCAATCCTATTTCACGGAGGTTTATTATGGGTTGTGGTCGCGCTTTGTTGTGCATCATTTTCCCGCCGCTTGCAGTGGTTGATCGTGGCTGTGGCACAATCGTAATCGTATTCTTGCTTACCGTGGCTGGTTGGGTTCCCGGCGCAATCGCCGCCCTGATCCTCAATTATCAGGCGGCACAAAATCCTTACCGTTAAGCATGATCTAGGGTTTTGAATCTGCGCTTTCGTAGGACATACTTACCGGCGATTCCGGTCATGATCCTGTGAGGGCGCATGAAATCATATTTGAAGCAGTTCTTCTCCGGCAGCGGAATCACCGTCCAGCGTGCCGGAGTTTTATTCCTGGTCGCTGGTATCGGCGTTGCCATGATCGGTTATCCCATCGCCCATGCAGGGGAACCTT
>CAZBPB010000535.1:1907-2481 GCA_964493565.1 uncultured Pleurocapsa sp.
ACTCATCGGTATTGCCATTACCGTTCTCGTCATTGATGCCATTTACCGCAAATATGAAAGTCACAATCAAGAGCAGCGTGAACGAGACCAGTTAATCCGTCAATTCGGCAGCACCGTCAATGAAGTTGCCAAACGTGCCGGCGAAGAATTACGCGCGCGCGGTTGGCTTAGTGATGGTTCATTACAAGAAATGGATTTTCGCGTTGCCAATCTTGAAGATGCCCGCCTGTGGCGTTCAGATTTGCAGGGCGCAAACTTACAGTGGGCAAAGCTGAAACGCGCCAACTTGAACGATTCTGTACTCGCTGGCGCAAATCTCACTCAAGCCAATTTACAGGCCGCCCGCCTGCGTGGTGCCGACTTACGTGGCGCGAATCTCTTTGAAGCCAGGCTCTACCGTATCAATGGCTTGAATGCGCTGCTGCAAAATGCCAATCTCACCGGAGCGCATCTTGAGGGTGCGCGGCTGGAAAATGCCGACTTACGCAGCGCCACCTTCATAGATGCTCATTTTGATGAACTCACCATCATGCCAGACGGCGCGCGCTGGTCGCCTGAGTGTGATCTCGAACGC
>CAZBPB010000536.1:0-2473 GCA_964493565.1 uncultured Pleurocapsa sp.
CCGAAGGCGTAAAGGTTGCAGTGAACGTGTCTGTAAACGTTGGTGTAAACGTTGCAGTATCGGTTCCTGTGGGCGTGTAGCTTGCCGTTGCAGTCTCGGTATATGTTTCCGAAGGCGTAAAGGTTGCAGTAGGGGTAAAGGTCGCGGTTGCGCTGGCGCTCTGTTCTTCAAACGCGCCAATATCAACTGCAATTCCGACAACACGAACATAACCGCTGCCGCGCTGATCCGTTGTAACGCCCGAAGGAATTAAACTATTATCGCCCGCGTCAATCGCCGAGCTGCCTTCTTCAAGGTAAATCGTATTTGTGGCTCCGCCCCAGTTGCTAAAGTAGCCAAGCATGGCATTTGCAACAACCTGACTGCCATTCGCAGGGCTAAATCCGCATGAGCTGTCCGTTGCCAGATTATGCCCGCTGTCGTAGAACGTGCCTCCATAACTACAATTTGCCCCGGATCCCGCTGTGTTGCTGGCAACAAGCGTGTTATGCAAAAACGCGCTTGCCGTTGAGTTTGTACGAATTGCGCCACCTGAACTGCTGGCGTGGTTACTTGCCAGTGTCACGTTATAAAGGCTGTAAGAGCCTTGCGTGGCAATCAGCGCGCCGCCGTCCCCGCTCGATTGATTGTCATAAAAGGTGCTGTTGACCACGGTGACGATGCCGCCGCTGGTATTGATTGCGCCGCCTAGATCAGCAGTGTTTCCGCTAAAGGCAGAATTAGAGATCGCCACGTCGTCCAGGGTATAGATCGCCCCGCCGCCTTCGCCACTGAACGCACTATTACCGGTAAATGTAGCCCCGGTGATGGTCAATGCTCCATCATTGTATACAGCGCCGCCGTTTGTGGATTGATTATCTTCGTAACTACCCCCGGATATGGTCAGCGTAGCACTTGAAGCATTGTAAACTGCCCCACCCTCAACACCGCTGTAGCTGTCTGCAAAAACAACGTTGTTCAACGTGAGCGCGCCACGGTTATAAATTGCGCCGCCGCGGTTGCTGTATCCATAGCGAAAATGCAGGTGATTGATAGTAGCAGTAACACCGCTTTGGATTTCTAGCAAGGAAGGCTGCACGCTCCCGCTGCTCGCCGCGCCAACCCGCAAATACGGGCTGATCGGGCCATCTATTGTGAGCGGCGCCGTAATTGGGGGAAGGCTGTTGCTGATAACGATGTCGCCGGTAACTGAAAATGTGATCGTATCCGCGCCACTTCCCGCCGGGCATCCGCCATACGCTGTATCCGTGTTCGCAGCGATGATGGCTTCACGCAAAGCACATTCGGCCGGATCGTTCTCATATTCGTCATCTTGCGTATTCACTTCAATGGATGCTGCAAAAGCTGAAAATTGGGGGATGAGCAAGCCTAGCGATAAAGCGCAAAAGCCGCAAATCAAGAAAAGTGGGAAAAGGCGCAGCTTTAGCACGTTCAAAGTCGCATGCTCCAGTGGAAGGCGAATAAGGCGACAGGCGTAATTTATGACTACACATCATATAAGTAACCTCACACGCTTTGCAATAATATTTTTGCGTAATTTCGTATCCCCTGATAATTTCGAGTTATCGTGCGCAATATTCAGAAATTCTGTTCTTATTCACACCTGATTTTTCCGGCACAAAAGGTTAAAATTTAGACATTTAGAGATGTACACAGATGAGTTTTTTTATCGCCTATGAACATGCGATTAACGCCTAAACAGAATGCCGTCGTTCAAGCGCCCATCAACCAGAAAACCTTTCTGCATGGCATGGCTGGCAGCGGCAAGACGACGGTTGGAGCGCGGCGGGTTCGCCACCTCTTAGACTCTGGCATTCCCGAAAATGAAATTCTGGTGTTGGTGCCTCACAAAAGATTATCGCAGCCCTATCTCAAGGAGATGGAGTCACAGCAGGTTACGATTGCCAGTTTTGCCAGCCTTGCTTACACCATGGTTGGGCAGTTCTGGTCGCTGATTGCCGAACAGATCAACCCGAATACCGTTGATGAATATCCGATCTTCCTGAATCACGAAATGGCACAGTATGTAATGTCTACGGTGGTCGGGCCAGAAATTGATAAGCACGACTATTTCAGCAGCCTGCGTATCACCCGTTCGCGCTTGTATACCGAAATACTGGATAACCTCAGCAAAGCCTCTACAGTCGGATTCCCCGCGTCGCAAATTGCTGAAAGGCTTAAATCGGCATCTCGTCCCGATCCCGAACAACTGCATCTGTACGATGATATGCAAGCCTGTGCCGATTTATTCCGGCGTTTTTGTTTGCAGCACAACCTGCTAGATTTTTCGCTGCAAGTATCCTTCTTTCTGGATTTTCTGTGGAAGCTCGATGCCCCGCGGCGTGCGCTTGTTGATCGCTATCGTCACATCGTTGCCGACAACATAGAGGAGGAGAGTCCGGCAGCCCATCGGTTGCTGTTAGACTGGCTGCCAGATGTTGAATCCGCGCTCTTGATTTATGATGCGAACGCC
>CAZBPB010000537.1:0-928 GCA_964493565.1 uncultured Pleurocapsa sp.
CGGCGCGCGTGTGACGCCCGTACAATACGCTCATATCGTCGGCTGGGGCATGGCAGTTCCTGAAACCGTCATGACCAATGACGATCTTGCCGCCATCGTCGAAACTACTGACGAATGGATACAGGCACGTACTGGCATTCGCGAAAGACGTATTGCCAGCGATCATGAATCAACCGCAACCCTTGGCCTGAAAGCAGCCCAGCGGGCGTTAGAAGTTGCCGATGTACTGCCGACTGAATTGGATCTGGTGATCTGCGCGACTTCTACGCCTGAGCATATTTTCCCCAGCGCTGCCAGTCTGATTCAGGCATGGTTAGGCGCAAACAATGCAGGAGCGTTTGACTTGAGCGCCGCCTGTTCGGGCTTTGTGTATGGTGTGCATCTTGCGGCACAGGCGATTCGCTCTGGCAGTATGCGTACGGCGCTGGTCGTTGGCTCTGAAACGATGAGCAGGGTGCTAGATTGGAGCGACCGTTCAACTTGTATCCTGTTTGGAGATGGCGCGGGTGCCGTGGTATTGAAAGCCAGCGATGTTGAGGGCGGAGTCCTTTCAGCAGTGCTGCGTTCAGACGGAACAGGTGGCGATTTACTAGGTATCCCGACGGTAGGCAGCCTTGATATCGAAGGCGTTACCGAAATCAGCAACGGCCATAAATACGGCAAGATGCATATGAACGGCGGCGAGGTGTTCAAGTTTGCTACCCGCGTGATTGGCGACAGCCTAACGCAGGCTGCACAGCAAGCGGGGATCACTCTTGCTGATGTCAAGTTGATCGTACCGCATCAGGCGAATGGGCGCATTTTGCATGCGGCAGCGCGTAATCTGAAGATCAGCGAAACCCTCTTCATGAGTAACGTTGAACGATACGGCAATACATCGGCAGCTTCAATTCCTATTGCGCTTGCCGAGGCTGTGCAACAAGGGCGG
>CAZBPB010000537.1:938-2458 GCA_964493565.1 uncultured Pleurocapsa sp.
ATGACTATATTGCCTTTGTCGGTTTCGGCGGCGGGCTGACATGGGCTGCGATGATTGTGCAGTGGGGTTCTCCGCAGGTTACAGCGGGCACTTCGAGTTTTGTTAAACGCCAGCGGCGGCAGTTAAGCTACAGACTTGCAGCGTGGCGACGCTCGCTGCTGCGGGCAAGCCGCTCGATTGGCAACAGCTTTTCCCGTTTACGTCCAGAACGCGGACGAATGGATCGCCTGAAGCACAAGGCAGAACGTCATCCGTTTGATTAAAAGAACGCGCGCCCGATTTGAGCGCGCGTTCTTTTTGCTAATTATGTGTATCGCTTAATTGCGACTGCTGCGCTGAGCAATGCTGATGTAGTACAGCAATTGCAAGAGAGCGGTTATTGCGGCTGCGATGTAGGTGGCAGCGGCAGCGGTCAACACCGACCGGGCACCGGAGCGATCTTCATCAGTTTGCATCAACCCGGCATCGGTCAGCAATTTTAGTCCGCGACGGCTGGCGTCAATCTCAACCGGTAGAGTCAGGATCATGAACACCACGGTCAAACCGAAGAAGATGATGCCCAGCCAGAAGAGGCCAGTGAATTGGAACAGGAAACCCATGAGAATCAGCACAGAAGCGATCATCGGGCTGAAACGCACTGCGGGAACTAGAAACTGGCGAACACTAATCAGAGGCGAATGCTGCTGATACTGCTGAACATGACCGAGTTCATGCGCCACAATCGCCATTGAAGCAACGGTTGGCTGCGCACCTACCCCTTGTGAAAGCCGTACAACATTCTGACGCGGATCAAAGTGATCGGTTAGCTGCCCCGGCGTTGGCTGAAGCTGAACGGGCGCAATGCCTGTACGCTGAAAGATGCGATTGGCGACTTCCACCCCCGTCAGGCGCGAACTATTGCTGATCTTTGACCATTTGGAATAAGAGGAACGAACGTACAACTGCGCCAACCCCGAAAGGACGATAGTCGGGATGAGCACTAACCACAGATATGTCGGATCGAAGTAGAACATCTTGTCCTAGTCCTAAGCAATTACTGAGACAACCCATATTATACGATGAGTTACATGTATATCACGTCAGAATCAGATTAGATGAGACCTAAAATTGAGGGGTTATGCGCCCAGCAAACGCGACAGGTCATCCCGATTGTTCAAATTGAGCGGCAGCAGACAGTTATCCAGCAAACGCGGTACGCCAATACGCGCGACCAGCGAAAGCAGTACAGGTGAATCTGTGGCTTCAACAATTGGCATGAGGGTTTGCGGATCATTTAGCGAAATGTAGTCAATTTCAGCCAGCGATTCAGCCGCTATAACGTTATGCGCAACATGAATCAAGCGTTCAGGTGTACGTTCCCCAAGTCTATAGGCTTCACCTGCCGCTTGCAGTCCACGATACAGGACGCTGGCTGCCTGACGCTGAGGCAGCGTTAGAAAAGTATTACGCGAACTCATCGCCAACCCATCAACTTCACGCACTGTCGGGCAAACGATAATTTCCAACGGGAAATTTAGGTC
>CAZBPB010000538.1:0-2454 GCA_964493565.1 uncultured Pleurocapsa sp.
GATTGCAAGCGCTGTCACAGGTAAACCTCACTGTGTCGCAGGGCAGAGTGGTTGGACTGATCGGCCCGAACGGCGCCGGCAAAACCACGCTGATCAACAACATCAGCGGGCTGGATCACCCCACATCCGGAGAGATCGTGTTCATGGAGCATGATATAACCGAAGCCCCGCCGCATAGAATCAGCCGGCTGGGAATTGCGCGTACCTATCAAAATATCCGTCTGTTTGGCGAGATGACCGCGCTAGAAAATCTGTTAATCGGCGAACATGCTACCAACAAATCCAGCATTCTCGATTCGCTGGTACTCAGCCCCAGATACAGGCGCGAAGAAAAGACCATGCGTGAACGCGCCATGGCAAATTTGGAACGATTCAATCTGGAAAAACTGGCAAATGATCGTGCCTCATCGCTGCCTTATGGTGACCAGCGTCGTCTGGAAATGGCGCGCGCCCTTTCTACCAGCCCCCGGCTGCTGCTGCTAGATGAACCGACGGCAGGCATGAATCCGATTGAAACGCGTTCTTTAGGCGAGCAGATTTTACGTGAGCGCGATAGTGGTTTAACTGTGCTGGTGATCGAGCACGACATGTCATTGATCCATCAGGTATGCGACGAAATATATGTCTTGAATTTCGGGCAGATTATTGCCCATGGTACGCCCGATGAAATCAAACAGAATCCGCTGGTGATTGAAGCCTATCTTGGCGAAGATGAGGATGATTATGGTCGAACGCCAGCCTCTGCTTGAGGTCAGAGATCTGCATAGTGGCTACGGCGCAATTAAGGCCCTGCGCGGCGTGTCTTTCAGCGTTCATGAGGGAAAAGTAGTGACGCTGATCGGTGCAAATGGTGCTGGCAAAAGCACCACGCTGAATACGTTAAGCGGGCTTATTAAGCCGACACAGGGCAGTATCACCTTCGCTGGGCGTGACATAGCCGGGTTGCGCGCAGATCGAGTGACGGCGCTAGGTCTCATTCAGGTGCCAGAAGGACGACAGGTGATCGCTACCATGAGCGTAATGGATAATCTGCTCATGGGTGCCACCTTGCGTAATGATCCCGAAGTTTCAAGCGATCTGAGCGCAATTTTTCAGCGGTTTGGCCGTTTGAACGAGCGTCGTGATCAAGAAGCTGGATTGCTAAGCGGTGGCGAGCAGCAAATGTTGGCAGTCGGTAGAGCCATGATGGCGCGTCCAAAGCTGCTCATGCTGGATGAGCCAAGCATGGGCTTAGCGCCGTTGCTGGTGAATGAGGTGTTTCGAATCGTCGAAATGATTAAAGAGCAGGGTATTCCAATTTTGCTGGTAGAGCAAAATGCGCGTAAGGCGCTGCAAATTGCCGATTACGCCTATGTTCTGGAACGAGGGCAAATTGTGAGCGAAGGCCATGCGGCAGCCATGCGTGAAGATGAAACGATTGTACGGGCATACCTTGGTTAAGATGCCGTCACTTCAGAGTTTCAATTAAGCGTTTCTTCGATAGCGCGTACATCTCCATCTCAACATCAATCAGCACTACCTGTGGCACATGCGACCAGAGCGATTGTTCCATCATGATCGGCGAATCGAGCATCTTGCGCAGCGCCTCGGGCGTAAGCTCTAATGCAGCGGGCGCGCGTTCGCTAACAATGTCCAGTGTTTGAACGTGTCCACCCGGCAGCAGTTGACCTGCAATCAGATCACGCCATGCCAGAAGCTTCGCATCATCAAGAAACGGCAGCCAGCTCGCCGGGTGCGCCTGCGCCAGTTCTTGTACGGTTTCCGCCAGAAGTGATAACTGATCGCGCTCATCCATAGTGATCAATAGAAGTTGCAGCGCCAGAAAGCGATCAAGTTTGCTTCCCCATTCCGGCTCAACAAAGTGCGGGTGGATCATCTGCACTGACCAGATTTCGTCAATACTCAAATGAAACACATACCCCGCCACGAATGCCCGTTGTGATGGCGAATGAGGCACCGACAATTCAGCATGTTGCTCGAACATGATTTGATATGGCGGTGTTTCCAGCGGTTGATCATAGCTGTAGAAATGGGTGCTTTCGCGTTTCAATCCGTGAATAGTTTGCGCATCTGCGGCAACACTTCCCAGCAAAAAGGATGGATGCTCGTTTTCCAAGAGATGACGAACGTTTTCAGTCAACCCGTCATCGCTAAGCAAACGTTGCGCGTATGCCAGATGGGTAAAAGGTGTAGGCATGATGCAGCTTTTGCCCTTTACGGGCTGGGTTCAAGGCAGCTTGGCAGTTCTTCTAATCGCCTTGACCAATCATCCCCATAGAATGAAATGTACTCAGAAACGTGCGATGACCAGTAATCATCATCATGGTCGCCGGTCGGATAAATTGTGTAATCATGCGGAATACCGCGTGCGCTTAACCGGCTGGAGAATAACTCAAGCGACACTCCGGCGGGGTCAGCAGAGGCATTATCTAAGTACATATTGAGGTTTGCATC
>CAZBPB010000539.1:0-1736 GCA_964493565.1 uncultured Pleurocapsa sp.
CTATCTTATACCGGGGCTGACGCTGCTGATCCTGATCGTCCTTGCCCTCCTGCTCGGCGCGGTTGCCGTAGCGTTAGCGGGTAGGTCGCCGCTGCTGGCGATTCAGGAATTGATCGCGGGCGCAGTCGGTACGCGCACCAACATCGCCGCGACGATTACGCGCAGCATCCCGATTATCGTTTGTGGGATCGCGGCGGCAGTGGGTTTTAAGGCAGGGCTGTTCAACTTGGGCATCGAAGGGCAAATGGCGCTCGGCGCGCTGGTGAGCGCGGTCGTCGCCAACGCATTCCGCGACTTGTCTCCTGCTCTTCTTCTGCCTCTGACGATTCTTTCTGGATGCGTGGCGGGTGGCATCTGGGCGTTGCCTGCCGCATGGTGGCAGATCAGCTTCAAAGTGCCGTTGGTGATCAGCACGCTGCTGCTCAACTATATTGCTAATTATCTCGCATCATATCTGGCGAATTACCCGCTGCGCGATCTTTCGGGCGGTGCGGCTGTCGCTCAAACCGTGATGATTCCGGAAAGCATTCGTTTCGGCATCGTCTTGCAAGGGACGCGCCTGCATACTGGTGTGATTGTGCTGGTCGTTTTGCCGCTGGTAGTTGCATGGTTCTTCCGGCGTACGGCACTCGGTTACAAGCTGCGAATGAGTGGCTTGAATCCCGATTTTGCTCTTTATGGTGGTATCAATATGCCGCGCATGGTCTTGCTGGCAACCTTTGCCAGTGGTGCAATTGCGGGTCTGGCTGGCGCGATTCAGGTGCTGGGCGTCGATTTCCGCTTCATTGATGGTACGTTGACGGCAGCGGGCTACGCTTGGACAGGATTTACCGCCGCGATTCTTGCTGGCTCGCATCCGATAGTGCTGATATTTACGGGCTTGTTTCTATCCGGCTTAAAAGTCGGTGCGACTGGGATGCAGCGCAACACGCAGATTCCCCTCCAGATTGCTGACATTGTGCAGGCGGGCATTATTTTCATCGTCGCTATCCGGCTGATGGTCAAGGATGTGGTGAAGCGAACCGTCATTCGTTTTAATCCGCCGTAAGAAGGGAAATCGTACTCAATGGATGCCATTCTCGACGTGGCGCTGCTGGCTTCGACGGTGCGCCTGTTTACGCCGATTCTCCTCGCGGCGCTTGGCGGCATGTTCACCGCCCGCGCTGGCATCTTCAACGTCGCGCTCGAAGGCATGATGCTCATCGGGAGCTTTTTCGCCGTCGCGGGAGCTTATTGGACGGGCAGCCCTTATATCGGGCTGCTGCTTGCCGTTCTCAGCGCGACGCTGGTATCGCTGCTCTTTGGCTATTTTGTGATCGAGGTCAAAGGGGACGCCATTATTATCGGCTTAGCCGTCAACATCTTGGCGCTTGCTTTTACCACCTACGCGATGCGTTTGGTTTTCGGTGTCGCAGGGGGTTACTACGACCCGAACTTGCAAGGTTTGCCGAATATCACGCTGCCGCTTATCAGCGATATCCCGCTGCTCGGCGGGGTGCTCTCCGGTCATTCCATCATTGTCTACGCCGCTTTCCTCATCGTCTCGGTATCCTATGTGTTTCTCTTTCGCCATCCGGTCGGGCTGCACATTCGCGCCGTTGGGGAAAACAGCGAAGCTGCCGGAAGCCTCGGTATTCGTGTCAAACGCGTCGAGTATTTAAGCGTTGCGCTGTGCGGCATCTTGTGCGGGCTTGCGGGCGCACAGCTTTCGATCTCACTTGTAACTCAGTTCGTCG
>CAZBPB010000539.1:1746-2439 GCA_964493565.1 uncultured Pleurocapsa sp.
ATCAAGATTTTGGGTGCAAGTTTCCTGTTCGGGTTGGCGTACGCGGCATCGCTTCGGTTGCAGGGTCGGGGTGTCCCAACGCAGTTCATGGCAATGCTGCCGTATATCGCTACGCTGATTGTGCTGATCGCCACCCGAATTCGTTCGCAGGCGCGTCAGCGGAAACTCGATGCCGCATAACCGCTAAACAGGGGTGGCAGGATGGACAAAAATTCAGGATGGCAGTTTGAAGTCGCTCAGGCATATCAAGGAGAAACTGCTGATGAATACATTCAGATGATTCAGGATTTTCTGCATGACGAGCCAGGAAATGTTTTGCGCGACTTTACGGCTGAGTTAATCCTCAACCTCCGCGCTGTTCGCAATTTTGCCCAGCGCGCCCAGCAGGACAGCGATACGGCGGCGAAGGCGATTGTATTGTTCACAACGTCTAAAGACGGCGAAGAAAAAGCCGTGACCGCCGGTGAATTTCTGCAAACGCTGCTTGATCGCATTGCCGAAACGCGCCAACTGGCGGAGTGTCTGAAATTTTACGCGATGGCGCTGCAAGAAGACTCAAACGCCTATCCGCATTCCGAAGATCGGCATTAGAAAGGGTCAAAATGGGAGTAATCCACCGCAGAAAAACCGGCGGCGCTTCGTGGAACTGGGAAGACGTTGCCATTTACGAGTACAACAGCAATAACGCCACTA
>CAZBPB010000540.1:0-484 GCA_964493565.1 uncultured Pleurocapsa sp.
GGGTTCATTGCGCCAGCCTTCATCATCCTCTTCGGATTTCTGATCATCCCAATGTTCGTGGCAGGCTTTTTCAGCCTGACCGACTGGAATGGTATTACGCCGATTGCGCGCGGGCTGGTGACGGAAGAAAACCCAAATGGCGCGTTCGAGTTCGTCGGGCTGGAAAATTACGCCACAATTCTTATCAATGAAGGCCGCCGTCAGGAAAGTTTCTATACGGCGTTGAAGAACACAATTTACTATGCGCTGGGCGTGGTGCCGGTACAGACTGTTTTCGCGCTGGTGCTTGCCTTTATTGTGAATCAAAAATGGTTACGGGGTAAAGGCTTCTTTAGAACCGCCTTTTATTTCCCCTCGATTACATCTTCCGTTGTCATTTCGCTGATCTTTATGTGGATGTTTTCGGCTAGTGGGCTGGTCAATACCGCCATCAGCTTCTTAAATCCATCCTATGATCCTGTTACATGGCTGGATAACCCGAACG
>CAZBPB010000540.1:494-2418 GCA_964493565.1 uncultured Pleurocapsa sp.
CACACTGCACATGCTGATGAATGGTGTTGGCATTAACCCGACCCGCGAAATGATTCGCACCTGCGACCCGGCAACGCTGCAATTATGGGGCTGCGAAATCGCCAGCATTCGCCTGTGGGACTGGCTGAGCGGGCCCAGCGTGACCATGGCGACGATCATGATTTTGAACATCTGGACGACCATTGGCACGATGATGGTGATCTATCTTGCTGCGCTGCAAAGCATCCCCACACAAGTTTATGAGGCGGCGACGGTAGACGGCGCATCACGCGTGCAGTTGTTCCGCTATATTACGGTTCCACTGTTACAGCCAACGACCTTTTTTGTGGTGACGGTTGGCTTGATCGGCGCGCTGCAAGTGTTCGATCAGGTTTATGTGATGACCTCTGGTGGGCCGGCAAATACCACGCTTACAGTCGCCTATCTTGTGTATCGCAGCGCGTTTGATGACTCGCGCATGGGGCTTGCTTCCGCCACTGCAATCGTACTGTTCGTCATCATCTTTTTGTTTACGATTATTCAACGCCGCATTACGCGTGAATCTTCGGGAGCTGGCTCATGAGCGCAACTACCATGGAACAGCCCGTTCAAAACACGTCTTCAGCCGGAAAACTGATTCGTCGAATGTTCGGCATTTTGGGGCTGCTGTTTCTGCTCTTCGTCGCGATTGTCGAAATCGTACCTTTCGTGTTTACGGTGGTAAATTCGGCAAAATGCTTACCCGCCATCAACGCTTCACCCTGGTCTTTCATCCCGTCTTCAGGGTTCATTAACTGCCGCGACGAGAATAACCGCCCAATACCAGCTTCGGAAATGACATCTGGCGTCACTTTTCAGCCATCACTTGAAGGCTACCAGATGGTGATCGCCGAAGACCTGCCGCGCTGGTTCGTGAACAGCGTGATCTTCGCAGCGGGGATCACCATTTGCCGCATTCTGGTAGACTCGCTGGCGGGGTATTCCCTTGCCCGCATCAAATTTCCCGGCAACCGCCTGATCTTTTTCATTATTTTAGGCACGCTGATGATTCCCGGCGTGGTGCTGATTGTGCCGCGCTTCATTCTGCTCAAACAGCTTGGCATATTGAACACATATCAGGGCCTAATCATCCCGCTGGCTGCCGATGCGTTCGGTATCTTTCTAATGAAGCAGTTTTTCGAGTCTATACCCAAAGAAATTGAGGAAGCTGCTGAAGTGGATGGCGCAAGCCGCCTGACCACCTTCTTCCGTATCATCCTGCCGATTTCTACGCCGGCGCTCACCGCGCTCACCATCTTCAGCATTCAGGGGACGTGGAATAACTTTATGGACGCGCTGATCATCATTGGCACGAATCCCAGCCTGTGGACGCTAACGCTTGGCCTCTCCAGCCTTCAGGGAGCGGGCGGGGAAACGTTAATTTGGAACCTATTCCTTGCCGGTGCGGTGATCACCACAATTCCAATGGCAATCGTGTTTTTCGCTTTCCAACGCTATTTTGTGGAAGGCACCAGTTACAGCGGACTGGCGGGACAGTAATGCTTCAGGGATTTGCAGTCGGGTGGCGTGGTTTACGCCACATGTTTACGCAAAGCCACGTGTACATCTGGACAAACGTGCTGTGGTTTCTACTGACGATCCCGATCATCACCGCGCCGCTGGCATGGGCTGGCATGTGCCGTATGAGCTATATGGCGCTGCGCCAGCCTTCCGCCCGCCTTGATGATTTCTGGGATGGCTTTAAGGCCCACTGGAAAGGCGGGCTGGTGCTAGGCGTGGTCGGGCTGGTGTTTGTGATCATCAACATTGTGAATTTGATGGGCTACAGCCGCAGCATCAACCTGCAAACTTCGGTTTTGCGGATGATCTGGCTGATGGCGCTGGCAAGCTGGTTCGGCATTCAGCTATATGCCTTTCCACTGCTGAATGCGCTGGAAAAGCCGTC
>CAZBPB010000541.1:0-2408 GCA_964493565.1 uncultured Pleurocapsa sp.
AACGACAACCTCGAAAACGCGCCGGTTGTAGTCAAAATTGACCGCTCCGACACGATTCTTGACGAGGCCCGGCGTTACGAGCAGATTATCAAAGAAACCCTGCCTCCGCTCACCGCCCGCCTTGAAGATTTCCCCGCAACCATTGAATCCAGCGATCTCGCCGGATTAAAATATACCTTCGTCACCGACGACGATGGCATCGTTCGCGATATGCGCGTTGCCGCCAGAGAACAATCTGCCGAATCCTTCAGCCAGTGGATTTATACCGATCTTTATCAGCGTTTTGGAAAAACATGGTGGATGCAGCGTCGCCCTTATCGCTTTCAGGTATGGACGGAGTACGATTGGCTGCTTCCCCCATTGGTCACGCTGGAGTATGAACCGCAGGATGATCCGTCTGCACTGTCAATAAAAGACCCGGTGCGTCGCTCAAAAATCAAAAAGGCCGATTATGGCGCGCACATTTCGGTTGAAGATTTCACAGTTCATCGCATGAATCCAGACCGCAGCAGCCTTGTTCTGTCCAGCGGACGCGGATCGGAAGCCGCCAAACGTGCCTACAAAATCGAAGTGCGCGGCGTAAATCTGGAAAAAGACGCTCACTTTCGCGGTGAAGTGATCGAACGCATCTCAGGCCGTCTCTGGAAAACCCGCGATGAAATCCTGCAAATGGCTGTTGCCGAACTTGCGCCCGATTTTGACCATACTTCCCCTGTAATCCCGGGTCTAGTTCACGGTGCTTATCTGCCTAACCCGCTAGTCATCTATGACGATTTGCTAGATCGCTACGTCAACGGTTCGCTCAGCCGCATTCATGGCGACTTGCATCTCGGCAATATTTTGGTCGGTCATCATCAGGCCGCCTTCCTGATAGACTTCGCTCAGGCGCGCAATGGTCATACCTTATTTGATTGGGCGTGTCTGGAAGTCAGCTTGCTCGATGCCTACGTCATGCCCGCCTATGGTCAAGATTGGGACGATGCCCGTGAGGCCATCCACGAAATCTCCGGCTCATCAGGGGCAGCCTTCACCACCATTCCCGATGAACTCAAGCCCATATTTTCGGTGCGTAATATCGTCAGAGAAAATCTGGAACAATCCGGTAATTGGTCAGAATACTTCATCGCGCTGGCCTTCTGCGCCTTACGCGCTTCTACATGGGAAACCATGTCCGCAGCCGGGCGGCGCGGCGCATTCTACCTATCAGCTTCAGCAATGGGCGAAGCCATCGCCACCGCCCGCCCCTCCGGTCAGGATACCATGTCCAGCGACGGCACCGAAGCCGATATCCCCCGCGCCCTATAGGGACAGCGCATGCCTTATCCGCGCTTTTAAATATCCCCTAACCTGCCTCAAACCCACCCGTAGGGGCGCAGCGTGCTGCGCCCTTCACTGCACAATATCAAGGCTTATAGCCCCTCAATCACCGCCTGCGCGTATTCCGTCGTACTAACATACGCGCCGCCACGCGGCGTAATATCAGCCGTCCGCGCCCCAGAAGCCAGCGTTGCATCCACCGCCGCCTCAACCGCTTTGGCCTCATCTTCCAGTTGCAGGCTGTAACGCAGCAGCAGCGCCGCGCTCAAAATCGCGCCCGTCGGGTTGGCTTTGCCTTGCCCCGCAATATCCGGCGCGCTGCCATGTACTGGCTCATACAATCCCATCGTCCCGCCGCTCAGCGAAGCCGAAGGCAGCATCCCCAGCGATCCAGCCAGCACCGAAGCCTCATCCGTCAGAATATCGCCAAAAATGTTGTTGGCAACCAGCACATCAAAGCTGGCAGGCCGCGTCATCATGTACATGGTCATCGCGTCCACCAGCACATGATCCAGCGCCACCTCTGGATAATCCTCATTCAGCTTAACCACCGTTCGCCGCCATAACCGCGATGAAGCCAGCACGTTCGCCTTGTCAATCGAGGTCAGCTTTTTACGGCGTCCCTGTGCTGCGCGGTAGGCCACTGCCGCTACCCGCGCCACTTCCGGCGCGCTGTATTGTTCGGTATCAAAAGCCGTATCCCCGTCGCCCTGTTCCTGGCGGCTGCCAAAATAGATGCCGCCAGTCAATTCACGAATGAACAGCATATCCACATTTTCCAGAATTTCCGGCCGCAGCGGCGTATATTGCGCCAGCGTCGGATATGTTTTCACCGGTCGCAAATTGGCGAACAGGTCAAAATGCTTGCGTATCTTCAGCAATCCCTGTTCCGGCCGTACCGCCGCCGTCGGGTTATCCCACTTCGGCCCGCCTACCGCCCCTAACAGAATCGCATCTGCGCCTTCTGCCAGCGTGATCGTCTCGTCTGGAAGTGCGCTTCCAGTCCTATCAATCGCAATCCCGCCGATCAAGCCGTCCTCAAAGCTGAATTCATGCCCGTATTTCGTCGCAACTTTTTGCAGTACGGCAGT
>CAZBPB010000542.1:0-1334 GCA_964493565.1 uncultured Pleurocapsa sp.
AGTCTGCGAGCCGCCCATCACCCCGCCCATACCGATTGCGCCTTCTTCGTCGCACACTAGAATATTGTGCGCGTCCAGCGCCCGATTTTGCCCATCCAGCGTCAGCAGCGTTTCGCCTTTTTCCGGCAAACGGGTGATGATGTGCGGCGCTTTTCCCCCCGCCCGCGCCTTCAGCTTATCGTAGTCGAAGGCATGCAGCGGCTGCCCGATCTCGAACGTGAGGTAGTTGGTCACGTCTACCAGATTATTGATCGGGCGCTGACCGACCAGAGTCAGCCGCCGCTGTAACCATTCCGGCGATGGCTTCACCGTCGTATTTTCCAGCAGCGCAAACGTGAAGCGCGGGTTTAGCTCTGGCTCGGTGATCGTCACCGTCACTTTGCCGTCAATCGCCGCGCCTTCCATCACCACATCGTAGGATGGCGGGCGCAGTTCCTTATCCAGAATCGCCGCCGTTTCCCGCGCCACGCCGTAAATGCTGATCGCTCGCGCCAGATTCGGCGTGAACTCAATTTCCAGCACAATATCGCCCAGCACTTCCGAAAGCGGCGTCCCCGGCGCGAACGGCTTGCCGTCCCGATCTTTCGGCTGTTCGCGCAGCAAAATGATGCCGTCATGCTCGCCGCTTAAGCCTAATTCCTTCTCCGAACATACCATGCTCCGATTCGGGATGCCCCGCAGCGGCTTTTCCTTCAGGATCATCCGTTTCGGCTCGTCGCTGTGCCCATCCCACACTTCCGCGCCTTCAGCGGCGAAAGCCGTCCACAGCGGCGGGTTCAGCTCGCCCAGCCCCTTATACGCAAACAGGTTCGGCGCGCCGGTCACACACTGTTCAATCACGCCGTCGCCAATCTCCACCTGTGCCAGCACCAGCCGGTCAGCGTTGGGATGAGGATTCACTTCGCGAATTTTTCCCAATAACAGGCGCTGTTTATCCCAAACCAGATGATCGCTCTTGGGATAACGCAGCCCCTCAACCATCGTTTGCGGCAGGCCGAGATAATCAATATGCGCCACTTCCAGCCCTGCGGCGGTCAGTTTCTCTGCCAGCAGTTCCGCCGGAATATCAATGTCTACATACTCTTGAAGCCATGAAAGCGGTACACGCATGGGTTAACCTTTCAATTTAATCAGTAGAGAATCAGGCACGCGGCCAAAGTTCTTGCGCATAAATCCACAGAAACTTATCAATTTCTTTTATGCTGAAATCCTGTAAGTGGTGGCAAGCGCGGAAATCATCAATTGCTTTCTTAAAAATAGAATAGGTTCTCAACTCATATTTATAGGTGAAGTCAGTAAATTTATTATCCTGTCGTCGATATTCAAATATGAGT
>CAZBPB010000542.1:1344-2404 GCA_964493565.1 uncultured Pleurocapsa sp.
GGATAAGCGTCAGGTCTATGCCAACTGCAATATTTGGTCGCAAACGAATAGTTATCCCTAGTTTTGCCAGATTTAGTTTTGACGCATGCAATTTCATGTACCAAATCCGGTAATTGTTGATCAAGTTTGGTATCAATTTCTCGACTCTCAATATGTTTCGCTACCGAAACCAAGTCGTAGATATTAGTAGAATAGAGGCCGTTGAGAGCTGTAACTTTAAGAAGTACGTGCTCAAATTCAGTATTCTTCGGGAATTTGTCGAACAATACAGTGAGGGCTTTGTCAGAGATACCAGCACTGCTCTTATCAAATTTCTGAATATATTCTCTAACCATTTCAGGATTGGGTTTTTCTAGATGTACACTATTCTTCATTACATCGTTTCCCCTTTCATCACAAACTTATCGAACGCGACTTACCGCGCCCACCAACGCTCATCCCCTCCCCTGAGGTTGTAGGGGCGCAGCGCGCTGCGCCCTTTAGGTAGGGGTGAGGTTTCTAAAACTGCTCCAAAAACCGCAAATCGTTCGCCCAGAAGTAGCGAATATCGTTGATCCCGTGCTTCAGCATGGTGATTCGCTCTGGCCCCATGCCGAACGCGAAGCCCGACCATACTTTCGGGTCATAGCCGCCGTTTTGCAGCACCACCGGATGCACCATGCCGCTCCCCGCAATCTCCAACCAGCCCGCATACTTGCACACCCGGCATCCTTGACCGCCGCACAGGAAGCATTCAACATCCACTTCCATACTCGGCTCGGTGAACGGGAAATAGCTGGCGCGAAAGCGTACCTTCGCCTGTGGGCCAAACATCGCTTTGGCAAATTCGGCAATCGTCCCCTTCAGGTCGGTCATATGGATATTCTTGCCGATGCACAGCCCTTCCACCTGATTGAACTGTACTTCGCTGCGCGCGGTGATCTGCTCATAGCGGTAGCACATGCCTGGCAAAATGATGCGGATCGGCTTGGTGCCATTTTCGCCTAGCTCGCGCATCCCGCGTATCTGCCCCGGCGACGTATGCGTGCGTAAAATCACGTTCGGCTTAGTGGTGAAAATC
>CAZBPB010000543.1:0-2402 GCA_964493565.1 uncultured Pleurocapsa sp.
AGCCTGGTTAATGCAGAGCCAAACGGGGGCAGCACCCCATCTGCCTGATACACAATTGCGTTTGGCACCGGAAACATGCCTGCCGATGGATCGGCAGGCAGCCCCGCAACCTGTGTCCACACAAGAAACTCGTTGGTGGATGGCAGGCGATCGCCAAATGCGCTGAAATAAACGCCGCTGGACTGGTCAACTTCATTGGAGAGCGGGTTCCACAGCATCCATTCGTCCTGAATGTTTCCCTCGCAGGCATAGCAGCTTGGGGCAAAATACGCAGACCCATGCTGCCACCCGCCCATCACCGCCCAGGGCGGCGCGGAAGCAGGATCGGGCGCGCCAGTCGCCGCTGCTATGTCTATTTGTGCAATAATGTCGCCTGTCTCCGGATCGGCAACCGCCATGCCGCCCTTTTGCCGGAACGTTTCCGGATCCACGTTGATGTAACCTACGTAAGAATATGCCAGTAAATTGGTTTCCGGTTCAAACCCGCCAAGATCATAAGCAGAAACCGGGTCTTGCAGGGGCGTAAGTGTCACACAGCAGGTTCCCGATGCCAGATCGGCAATGACAATCGGCAGCGTTTGCTCAACGTGCGTCAGTTGAAAGGTTCCCGCTAAAAACCGTCCATCGGGTGAGGTCACCAAATTGGTGAGTAAGGGTGAACCATCGTCGGTTCTGCCCGTATAGGTTGTCGGATAGAAGGCCGCGGGAACGGGCACTACCGTCACTGCATCAAACGGATCGAGAAAGAGAATTTCGCCCACGCGCTTGCCCGCGTCGTTCGTGCGCTCAACATAAAAAGCATAGTTGCCAGTAAAGTCCGGGAGTATCGGCTGTGCAAGCATGCCGGAACCGGTAATTAACAGCAGGAATGTGAGCAGCAAGGCGATGTGTCGTTTCAACATCTCGATTCCTCAAAGCGACGGTTTTCTACAACTATAGATGAATCGGCATTATTTCGCACAAACCCCCGTTCCCTTTCATGGGAGTGGGGACTTTCGAGGATATTGCCTCATTATAACCTCACCCCTCAATCCCCTCTCCGTGCACGGAGAGGGGAAGCTAAGCGCAGCGCAGCAGGGGTGAGGTCAAGGTCATATCCTGCTATTTCCCCACCCCCCCTTTCATCTCCGTTTGTGGATTAAGAACGAATGGTCTAAACTCTAAGGTGTAAAACTTCTCACGTCTACCAACCCTCTGGAGGGAATCCTGTGAGCGATTTTCCATCTCAGGAAACAGTCAATGCTTTTGTAATTGCCGCGCATCATGATCTGCCTAAAGTGCAGGGAATGTTGACCGCGCAGCCCGGTCTTTTGAATGAAACTGCCGAGTGGTTTGAAATGCCGATACAGGCTGCCGCGCATACCGGTCAGCGAGAAATTGCTCAGTATTTGCTGGATCAGGGCGCGGTACTGGATATCTGCACCGCTTCAATGATGGGCTTTGAAGACGATGTGACCGCGATTCTGGCTGAAGACCCTGAGGCATCGCAGGCGCTTGGCGCGCATGAAATTCCGCTGATGTTCTTTCCAGCCATCGGTAATAACATTTCGATTGCTGAAAAACTGCTAGCCGCCGGCGCTGATGTGAACGCAGGTGAAGGCGGTAATACCGCTTTGCACGGCGCAGTCGGCAGCGGGCATCTGGAAATGGTACGCTGGCTGCTGGCACACGACGCTAACCCCTATGCGCGGGATTACAACGGAAAATTACCGATTGATCTGGCCGAATCAGAAAACTTCACCGAAATAACTGAGCTGTTGCGTCCATATATGAAAACCGAATAGCCCAAACTTACACAGGAGGCGGGAGTCGTGACCAGAGCCGAAGCCTTCACGCAGTCGCTTTATGAGGATGCAAATCTTCGCGAAGACCTGACCGACGAAGAAGCCACGCCGCTATTTGATTGGGCGGCAGGCATCGCCAACAGTCTGGATGATAGCAGCGCGACGGATGAAGATTTTGAGCAGAAAACGAAGCAGTTGCGCAAGGTAATCAAAGGTGTAAACCGGCTGGTTGGGCAGCGCAGTTATGCGCCGGCAGATGCCCACCAGCAGCAGCTTGATGACCTTCGCTCTGCTGCTCAAATGATGGGCATTACCCCGCCAGACGAGCCAATCGTTGCCAGTGCCGATCAATCCACCGCCTATATGGGCGCGTTGTTGGCGCAAATGCAGCTTTCTACAGCCACTAAACCGGCACAGGCGGAACCATCTGTGCCAGCACACCAGGACCAACCGGAGCTGCCAGATACGGGTGAAGACTTTCGCGGCTGGCGTAGTTGGCTGCCAAATTTAGACAAAGCATTATCCGATGACGATGAAATTTAACGCGTCAAACTATCGCACAAAGGTCATTTCCGCGTGAGCAAACGGCAATCAACATCACCATCCAAAACATCTAAA
>CAZBPB010000544.1:0-2390 GCA_964493565.1 uncultured Pleurocapsa sp.
GTAAGCACAAATTCGACAGCCGTTTCCCCGGAATTACTCACGGTGATCTGATAATCCTGGCGTCCGGCGGGGACGAGCAATTCTCCCCCTGCTTCCTGCGTTTCAACTGATGCGACAATCGTGCCGTCGGCGTCATCAAGCAATTGAACCGTGACGCTGGCGAAAGGATCTTCGGTAGCAATATCCAGGATCAACCGCGCAGTAGGATTACCCGACAGAGCATAGGCAGTGATTTCGCCGGGCTGGAGCGTGCCGGAAACCGGCTCATCTAGATCAAGTTCCTCATCCGGTTCAAGCACTTCAAGTTCCTGCGCCAGCAATACGAACTGCCCAACACTGGCATTGGCGCTAGAAATATCAAGCCGGAAGATGCCGTTTGCTGTTGGCGTAATGTCTGCCTGAAGTCCGGGATTATTGTTCAGATTCGGGATGCTCTGAACGAGCGTACCGGCTGCGGTCAAAAGAGCGCCTTGAAGAACTAGCCCGCTGGTAACGGCAACCGCTTCAAAATGCAGCGGCTGTCCGGCTCTGAGAGCAACGAAATAGGATGCAATGGGCTGTTCCGCCGTGAGTTCCCCGCTGGTAAGCTGGTCAAGTTGCAAAATTTGCTGGGCGGCAGCAGGTTGCAAAACGAGAAGGGAAAAGATAAGGACAAGGAGTACTTTTTGCACAACGAATTTTCCTGCTAGGGGGACAGATATTATCAGCTTATATGACAATTAGCAGAGGCGCAAACTCGTTCGCCTGATATTCATTACAGTATTGCGCGAAAGTGGGTTTCGATTTTTTCATCAAAGTACAGGTGGATGTTGCTGTCCAAGTCTCGTTGACGCTGCGACTTCATACTTATGGTTAACGAGCGGGGGCGATATATCGCGCCCCTACAGAGTTCCCCTCTCCATAGCAATGGCTGAGGAGAGGAAGAACACCTAGCCGTGATCCGTTGTTGTCTTTTCTCACGACGAACAGTAGAAGGCGATGTTTTATAGAGAACTGCGATTATTCGATGCCGGCGCGGATGTTGAGATAGCGGGTGATATCCAGACCACCGGGAGAATGACCGAAGTCGGTGAGCATTTGCGCGGCTTCGCTACGATGCTGGGTGCCGTGATTGACGACATGCACCAGACAATGCCAGAGCACACGGGCACGCGGGCCTTCGGGCGTATCGTAACGAACGATATTTTCCATGTCAGCATCGGACAGACTGTCGAGATAGGCATGCCACTCCGCTGATTCGTTATCCCAAAAAGCGATGATGGAGTCGAAGGTCGGGAAAGGGTCGGTTTCGAGCAGATCTTCGGCCTCAAGATTATGAAACTGGAGCAACTGCCGCCAGCCATATTCGGTGTCCAATGTGTGGATGATGGTGCGGCGCAGGCTGCCGAAGGAAAAGGTGTTTGGCTGGGCGAACTGCTCTGGCGTGAGTTCAGCGGCTTTGCCGAGAATAAGTTGATTTGTCCAATCATTGTATTCGTACAGGAATTTAATGTCGCTGATGTTCATGGCGTGGTTATCTCGTTATAGGGTTATATGGTATGAGAAATGAATTTAGTGAGGATGGGGATGGGAGTCAAATTATGGATAGTGGAATGAATTTACGTTTTTCCCTACAATGAGGGCATTGCTATTGATAAAAGATATGTTGATTATGCTGGATAAAATTCAGATTCGCTGGACAGCCAATTCAATCCTCGAATTTTTGCATGACCACGCTGATCATTTACAGGCGATGGGCGTACGAAAAATCGGGTTATTTGGATCGTATGTGCGCGGCGAAGAACAACCCGACAGCGATATAGACATCCTTATAGAAATGAATACAGCATCATACCGCGACTATATGAACGTGCTGCACTTTCTTGAAGATAACTTTGAGCGCAAAGTCGATCTTGGTGAAGAACACCTGATCAAGGCATTTGCGCGCACGCATATCATGAAAGAGGTGCGGTTTGCCGAGGGATTTTAGGCTGTATTTACAGGATATTCTGGAGGAAATCGCAAAAGTAGAACGCTACGGCGAAGGACTCGATCTTGATCAATTCAAACAAGATGAGCTAGTGGTTGATGGCATCAATATGAATCTGATTATTATTGGCGAGGCGGCCAACGCTGTGCCTGATGAGATACAGCAACAATATTCTCACATTGATTGGCGCAACGTTATTGGTTTACGAAACGCGATTGCGCACGAATATTTTCGCCTAAATTTGGCGCGCATCTGGAATATTGTTGAAGTTGAGATACCAGAACTAAAACAGCAAATTCAGGATATTCTGGCGTAAAAATCCACGTAAGACTTTTCCTAAAGCATTACTGCCCGTAGACGTTTTGATAGCGGTGGTAGAGCCTGGCGATATCGGAGTCGGCAATGGGAATGGGGGTGCCCA
>CAZBPB010000545.1:0-2380 GCA_964493565.1 uncultured Pleurocapsa sp.
TTGCTGGCATAACTGTGGTGGTCAGCGTTGCGTACTTAAAGCTCAGGTTGTCGATGGCGTAGTGCAGCGTGTGAAAACGGACGATACCCACACCGACTCTGCGGATCATCCACAAATTCGTGCCTGCGCTCGCGGTCGCTCACAACAGCAGCATATCTTTGGCGCTGATCGCCTGAAATTCCCGATGAAGCGCAAGAATTGGGAACCCGGTGGCGGCAGAAAAGAACTGCGTGGTCGGGATGAATGGGTTCGTATTAGCTGGGATGAGGCACTCGACATCGTTGCCAGCGAAATTCGACGAATCAAGGACGCCTATGGAAATGAGAGTATCCTCGAAGTCGGCTCATTCTTGTCTCGACCGCTTTCGATGATTGGCGGTGCGGTAGGCGTTTGGGGTTCCACCTCATGGGGAACTTGGCTCAACACCGGACCGAAAATCGGTTTGGGAGATGGATTGTCGATAACGAGCCACAATGATCGTATGGACTTGCGTAACAGCCAGTTAATTGTGATCTGGGGGGGCAATCCCGCTTGGAGTGCGCAAGGCAACTCGATGTCCTTCTATAGAGAAGCCAAGAGGGCAGGTGCGAAGTTCATCTTCATCGATCCTTTCTATAACGACTCAGCGATGATTCTGGCGGATGACTGGATTCCAATCCGCCCCGGAACAGACCACCCACTGGCGCTCGCTATTGCTCACACACTGCTGACCGAAGACGATCCTGCCGCGAATCCGCTCATTGACTGGGATTTCCTCAATCGCTGCACCATCGGCTTCGACGAAGAGCATATGCCAGAAGGCGCAGACCCCAAGCAGAACTTCAAGGATTATGTGTTGGGTGTGTCCGATGGTCTGGCAAAGACGCCGGAATGGGCGTCTGAAATTTGTGGTATATCTCCGAATCGGATTCGGGCGCTAGCACGCGAAATTGCAGTAACCCGGCGTGTCGCTCTATTGACCGCTTGGGCACCCGCGCGCACCAACAACAGCGACTCTTGGCCGCAGGTCTTTATGACACTCGGTGCGATGACAGGTCATATCGGTCAGCCGGGGCGCATGACTGGCGTAAGCTGCTGGGAGTATACGGCGAATGGCGGTCCTGCTCTTGTGAGTGCTGGTGGCAGTGGCGTTCCACGTCTTACGCCTGAAGTTGATCCCATTACCAACAAAATCAACAACTTCGAAGATGTACGCCCGCTCAACATTCAGATGATCATTCACGATGGTGGTTCAGGGTTAAACCAAAAAGTTGGTATGACGAAGGGTATCGCTGCCCATCGTCAGGTTGAGTTTGTGTTGACGACGAATATTAACCTCAACACCAACGCGAAATATTCTGATGTGGTGCTGCCTGTAACGACTCAGTGGGAACGGGCAGGGTACGTCAAGGGCAACCGCGAACACCTGATCTGGGCACGGCAGGTCACCCAACCACTATTCGAGGCGAAGGATGACGAGTGGATTGCGGCGCAGCTTGCAACGCGGCTGGGTGTGGATGCTAACCTCATTACCCCGCTCCCGCTCCAGCAGCAAGTATTCAATCAACTGTTGGGGGCGACGGTTGTTCAGGATGATGGTGTCACGAGAGGTCCACTGCTAACCATCACGGCGGATGACATCGCTGAAATGGACGTTCAAGGTGAACCGCAAACCGGTCGCATTACGCTGCAAGAACTAAGAACCAATGGCGTTTTCTCAATACCGCGTTCGCCGGGAGATAACTTGGGTTATGTTGCCCACGCCGCGTTCCGCGAAGACCCCGAAGCGAACCCGCTTCAGTCGGTCAGCGGTAAGCTGGAAATCTACTGTCAGGATATTGCTGATTTCGTCAAGAACACTGGTTTCACACAGATTCAGCCAATTCCAGTCTATAACCGACCGATTGAAGGATACGAAGATACCTTCAGCGACTGGGAAAATCGCGTCAAGAGCGAATATCCGTTGCAGCTTTTCACATTCCATTATCGACGGCGTTCGCACTCGATTTTTGACAGTGTACCCTGGCTGCGTGAACTGTTCCCACAAGATTTCTGGGTGAACTCAATCGATGCGCAGGCTTTAGGGCTGGCAACGGGCGATGTTGTCAAGGTTAGCAGCCGCCACGGCGTAGTTTTGCGTCATGTGTTTTTGACTGACCGTATTATGCCGGGAGTAGTTGCAATGGGTGAAGGCGCGTGGGCACAGGTGGACGAAGCCTCCGGTATCGATATCGCCGGCGCGACCAATACCCTGAATGGAGCTATTACCACAGGACAAGGGCATCAGGGTTGGAATACCTGCAACGTGAAGGTTGAGAAGTATGAAGGTTCCCTCAACCTTGAACAGGACTTCACCTGGGCCCCACGTGCTACTTTTGAGGAGGTGTAAGTCATGGCTAAA
>CAZBPB010000546.1:0-2379 GCA_964493565.1 uncultured Pleurocapsa sp.
ATGCGCGAATCGCAAATGGAAACGGCAAAGCGGGATTATGAACGACGCACGGATGAACTGACGAGGGCCGCTCACCAAGGAGACATCATTGCAGAGGCCGTCGCATTCGGGGTACTGGTTATAAAGGGGGTAAAACAATGAATGGTCTTGAAGAGTTGCGACAGAAGCGTCTCAAATGGATTGAAGCCAACAGGGAAAACAACTTCGAAGATGGCATCAAACGACTGCTGACAGACCTCTACCCGGCCAACGCCCATTTCATATACGAACTCCTGCAGAATGCAGAAGATACGCGTGCATCAACCGTGCGATTTACACTGACCACGGGGGCTGTCGAGTTCGAACATGATGGTGAACGACTCTTTAACCTCAGGGATGTCGAATCCATCACCAGCATCGGCACCAGCACCAAGCGTGATGACCACACCAGTATCGGCAAGTTCGGCGTTGGCTTCAAGGCGGTCTTCGCTTATACCAACACTCCTGAAATCCATTCCGGGAAATTTCATTTCCGCATCCATGACCTGGTGCTACCGGAGACCAAAGTGGCCATGAATTCGAATATGGGAGATCTGGACACCCGCTTCAGCTTTCCGTTCAATCACCCGGCGAAACGGACCGCACAAGCCGCTGCGGAAGTAGAGCGCGGTCTGCGCGCCCTGGGTGACAACACGCTATTGTTCCTGACACATATCCGCACCATCGAATACCTGCTTCCTGACGGCACGTTGGGCTCACTGGAGCGTATAGACCATGACGGTGGCCGTATCGAGATTCGGGCCCGCCATCCTGGCGGCAAGGACACAGTCTCCCACTGGTTGCGTTTCCAGAAAGATGTGGAGGTCATCGACGAAGATGGTAGGACCAAGACTTGCCGGATCGCCATCGCCTACCGCCTTGTGGAAGAGGAAGACAGCCGGAAACGTCATCCTGGATGGAAGATCGTTCCGCTCGATCATGGTCAGGTCTCCATCTATTTCCCAGCCGAGAAGGAAACGTCCAACCTGCGATTCCATATTCACGCCCCGTTCGCTTCGACCGTAGCGCGTGACAGCGTCCGTGACTGCGGCGCCAATCAGCAACTGCGCGACCATATTGCTGACCTGGCGGTGGAATCATTCACGGAAATTCGCGATCAGCGCATGTTGACGGTGAGTTTTCTTGCTGTATTGCCCAATCTGCAGGACACCCTCTCGTCGTTCTACAAACCGATATTTGAGGCGATAGTCGATGCGTTTCGCAACGATTCCCTCACGCCAACAAAAAGCGGCACCCACGCCCCGGCTGACCGGCTCTTCAAAGGCCCCGCAAGAATTTCAGAAGTCTTGAATGATGATGATTTGTCGCTGCTGACAAATTATGCGCCGGCGCTATGGGCGGCAAATCCACCGCAACAGAATCAGCGAGAGGATCGTTTCCTCGAAAGCCTGAAGATTGGCAGATGGGGATGGCCGGAGCTTGTAAAAAAGCTAAGCGTGCCCACTGGCGATGTGCGGGAGGCCATCGAAGACTGGATATCTCAGAAAGACGACGAGTGGGTCATGCGCTTCTACGCCCTACTGGGCGAGGCTCGTGACGTGCACAATGAATCTGTGGACGCGAAAGACCTTCGCATCGTCAGAGTAGAAGCAGATCAAGGTAACGAGCATGTATTACCACGTGAAGCGTTCTTATTGCCGGAACACGAGACAGCGCGACATCATGGTATTCGACTCGTCAAATCAACAGTTTACAACACAGGTCGCTCCGAAACACAAAAGAAATATGCAACTTCCTTTCTCAATCACATTGGCGTGCGCCCCTTAGACGAAAGGGCGGGTATCGAGTTGATGTTAAAGCGCTACGATAACCCGTCAACGAAATTTGATGATATCCACATCAAGGATATGGAGCAGTTCATTGCTTACTGGAAAAAGAACCCTGCCAACACAGAATTTTTCAGAGAGTACAACTTTCTACTTGGCCAATCAGGGAATGGCATTGTGTGTTGGAGCACGCCTGAGCAGATTTGCATAGATACGCCATATCTAGATACTGGTCTTGCAGAATTGACCGATATCCACAAGAAGCGCGCCCTGTGCGCTATGTATAAGGACGGGTTGAATGAGTCGCAATTAAAAGACTTCATCGATTTTTTGCGCGCCATGGGAGTCATGCCGGGAGTTAGTGTCTCACAGGCGGCTATCCATTCAAATCCCCAGCTGAAACACATATGGCTGCAGGCGCTTTTAAATACTAGAATCACCAACACCGAAATTAGAGAAGACTACTCGATAAGTGATATTGATAAGTATATTAATATTAAATCAGTGTCAGCAAGTCGATTGATTTGGCGGGCATTGATTGGTGCTGACGCGCGATCAGCCAAAGCCAGGTATC
>CAZBPB010000547.1:0-1095 GCA_964493565.1 uncultured Pleurocapsa sp.
ACGATCTATTTGCGCGGCAGGTGCGGGCGTTGGCGCAGCCGGGAGACGTTGCGGTTGGTTTGACGACCAGTGGACGATCCGCCAACGTGCTGCGTGCTTTTGAGGCGGCGCGGGAAAAAGGCGCGATCACAATTGCGCTGACTGGACAAAACGGCGTACAGGGCGCGGAAGTCGATTACCCTGTGGCAGTGCCGTCCGGCGTGACGCGCAGCATTCAGGAAGAACACCTCGCTATCATCCATACATGGTGCGATGCTATCGATGCGCTATTTGCTCCATAGCGGATAACCCCTAACCCTTTCAACACAATGCACAAACGAAATGATTGACAAAACAAATCTAAACACCATACAATGCAATGTAAGTGCTTTCACGAAAATACTTACAATCGATTTCAAGTAATGTTATCTATGAACTCTGACAGGAATTCCCCGCCTACAATTTATGACGTCGCTGAGCTTTCGGGTGTCAGCATTGCGACCGTTTCCCGCGTGCTTAATTCGCCGGAGCGGGTGAGCAAGCACAGCCGCCAGATGGTCATGGAAGCAATTGACCGTCTTGGGTTTGTGCCAAAGGCGGAAGCGCGGGCGCGGGCGCTGCAAAACACCGGGCGTATCGGCGTGATCACGCCCTTTTTTACCTCGCCATCCTTTACAGATCGTCTGCGGGGCGTAGCAGCCGCGCTTGCCAATTCGCGTTACGAACTGGTCGTTTACACGGTCGATACAATGGCGCGATTGGATGGTTACTTCGCCTCGCTCCCGCTAACCGGCAGCCTCGATGGTCTGATTATCATTTCGCTTCCCATTGATGAGGAAGCCGCTGCGCGCTTAATCGCCAGCAACCTTGAAACCGTGTTGATCGAGTACACCCATCCCAAATTCAGCGCCATCACTATCAACGACTTTGAAGGTGGTAGGCTCGCTGCGCAGCACTTGATCGCTCAAGGATACCGGCACTACGCCTACGTCTATTTTGACGAACTTCCGCAGTATTCCATCCATCCGGAGTTTCAGCGTTTGGCAGGCTTCCGCGAAACGCTGACAGCGGCTGGTTTTTCGCTGCCGGAGGAGTACATCAAATATGTGCCCGTTT
>CAZBPB010000547.1:1105-1802 GCA_964493565.1 uncultured Pleurocapsa sp.
TCGGGAAAAGTTACGTCAGTTGTTCGAATTGCCGGATCCACCCACTGCTATTTTCGCACCCTCGGATGATCTGGCGATCCGCGTCATTCACCATGCGCGAGAATTAGGGCTGCATGTTCCACGCGATCTTGCCGTCGTGGGTTTCGATGACATCGATATCGCTGAACATATCGACCTCACGACCATTTCGCAGCGTTTGCGGGACTCTGGGCAAACTGCTGTCGAGCTTTTGCTAGCTCGGCTGAGCAACCCCAAACGCCCGATTCAACAAGTACAGCTACCTGTACAGCTTCAGGTGCGCGGCACAACCTGAGCGAACCTAAAAGGTCGAATAAATAGCTGAGAGGAGTGTTTATAAGACGAGACTGCAAGGCATCTTCATAGGGGAAACCCCGGCTGATTTCCGTGTTTAAGAGAAGGAGTTCGCACGATGTTTTCTAAATTAAACCCCTCATTGAAACTGCTTCGTACCATCATGGTTGTTTCGGCACTGGCGTTGTTGGCACTTGGTGTTTCCGTCTTTGCACAAGATGAGCCGAATACCGATGTGAGCGGCGATCTGGATTTCATGGGCTTCGGGCTGGGCGACGAAATTGCTACCGAGCGCGTCGCCTATGCACAGGCGCAGCTTCCTAACGTCACGCTCAATTTCACCGAAGGTGGCTTCGACGCGCAGCAGTTCTGGTCGCTCCTCGCC
>CAZBPB010000547.1:1812-2371 GCA_964493565.1 uncultured Pleurocapsa sp.
ACCTTGACCGTCAGACGCTCGGTACCTACGCGGGTAACGGTACATTCATGCCGCTGGAAGAGTGCATTGCTAGCCAGAATATCGACATGAGCCAGTACCGCGAAGTCGCTGTGAATCAAGTGACGCTCAATGGTCAGGTTTACGGCATCCCTGAATTCTTCAATAATCTGATGCTCATCATTAACACCAAAGCGCTTGACGACGCAGGTTTGACGCTCGATGATGTTGACACCAGTGACTGGGCGGCGCTCGCTGAACTCAACCGCCAGCTGACTGTCGGTAATGGCAACGAGCTGACCCGCATGGGCTTCGACTCCAAGCTGCCGGAATTCCTGCCGCTCTGGGTGAATGCCAATGGCGGCACAATGCTCTCTGACGATGGGCGCACCGCTACCCTGAACAGCCCCGAAGTGGTCGAAGCTCTGGAATTCGCTGTCAGCATCTACAACGATCAGGGCGGCTTCGCAGCGATGAAAGCCTTCCGCGATACGTGGGATTTCTTCGGCGGCAACAATCAGGTCGTCGCTGATCAGATTGGCTTCTGGCCGATGGAACAGTG
>CAZBPB010000548.1:0-2368 GCA_964493565.1 uncultured Pleurocapsa sp.
TCGTGTGCAATCGCTTCAAGCCGTTCTATTCTCGTTTCAAGATTTCTTGGCATGTTGTTGCTCCAATTTTTTAATCCGCTCTTCAAGGTCACTGTCCCGAATCATACCGACTAAGGTTTGCAGCATATATGTCAGCCTGCCCGCGTCCTGTGTGGATATGCGCCCGGTCTTTGCTTCTTCGTAAATCTTCACAAGTTCACGCCGTATTTCCCTGATAGAACCAAGACGCGAACGAGTAGAACGGACAGGGTTCGCCGGTATTAATTCACCTTCAACCGCTTTCGTCATATTTTCGTTACCTGAATCAGCCATTTTTGAACTGCTGCAATTGTGAAACGCTATACACAGGATAGTGTTTGTGTTTTTTTCGCCCTAAAACGCTATAGTGTTTATTGCTTTTCCCTTACCCTTTGAAGTCATAATTTGCACAAATGATTTTCTTTTGCCGTTACCGGGTTGTTGATTAATGCCTAATAATTGTGCGTAGGGTAAAGGGTCTTTGTGGATCGCATCGCGTACAACA
The DNA here is from genome assembly GCA_964493565.1 of uncultured Pleurocapsa sp. Classification (GTDB taxonomy): domain Bacteria; phylum Chloroflexota; class Anaerolineae; order Aggregatilineales; family Phototrophicaceae; genus Flexifilum. The sequence continues at coordinate 524 of CAZBPB010000548.1, forward strand.
GGCCATACAACCGATTTCATCACTGGATCGGTTGCCAGCCAGCTTAAAACCTGTTGTTCAATGCCTTCCTTTTGTTTGCCTGCAAGGTGTTTGCTCTGATTCCTGCTTAAACCATACTTAACGGCAACATCAGCATAAAACCGGTTGACTAACCGCATTAGATTACCTTTGCCGCCCATGATTTCATTACCCTTCATTTTGCCATTAACCAAAGGCAGAATTAGCGCGTGAGCATGTGGCGCACTTTCATCAAGATGAATATCGAACGACAACGTGACACCCGGTATATGCTGCTTTGTCCAATCCATGCAATCCTGAAAGAATGGGCGGGTGTCTTGTTGATGCCGATTAATTGGCAGGCTAAAAATGATTTCCAACGCCATTACCTGATTGATGCGCGTTTTATCAATGCCATCCTGCACCATCAAAACTTTGGCGGTACGGTCGATATCCTGCCGAAGTTTGATCCGGCGCTTGTAGTGGACAAGCTTGCGCGCGATCCCTACACGGGAGTATTCATGGTGCCGACCCACTTCCATGCAATCTTTTCGCTGGAACCGGCGCTTCTGGAGCGGCATCGTGGGCGCGCCCGGTCGCTGCGGACGATCATGTCAAATGCTGCGGCACTGCCTCAGGCAACGAAGGAAAGAATTGTCGCCTATTGGGGTCCAGGGAAGCTGCACGAGACTTATGGGTCCACCGAGGCAGGTGTCGTTACAAACCTGCGTCCGCAGTATCAGCTGACACATGCGCAGAGTGTGGGCCCCGCGTTTGCCCTTAACACCATCAAGTTGGTCGATCCGGATGGCCAGGAAGTCGGTCAAGGCGAGGTTGGTGAGTTGTTCTCACGTTCTCCCTATCTGTTCAGCGGGTACTGGAATCGCCCCGAAGAGGCAAGTGAAGCAATCAGGGGTGACTGGGTTTCGGCTGGTGATCTGGCGCGTCGCGATGAAGATGGCTTTTACCGTATTGTCGATCGCAAGAAAGATATGGTCGTTACTGGCGGCCTCAACGTGTACCCGCGGGAAATCGAGGAGGTGCTGCACGGCCATCCAGCCGTTCTGGAAGCGGCCGTCATCGGAGTGCCGGATGTGTACTTCGGAGAGGCGCTTCGCGCCTACGTTGTATTGCGACCCAACATGAATGCACACGCGGATCAGCTTGATATGCATTGCAGGAGCGTGCTCGCCGGGTTCAAGGTCCCGAAGGAATTTCATTTCATTGCAGCGCTACCCCGCAACGTGGGGGGCAAGATACTCAAGGGAAATCTCAAGAAGCGTTCATCTGAGCCGTGATAAAGAGTCCGGCTCCGCCAACTGCTTCTCAATAACGGCCAGCTCATGGGCGAGGGCTCGTACTAGCTGCTGCTTGTTCATGACCAATCTGGATTTTGGGCCGCAAACCGCAATCACCAGTGGCTTGGGTTCACGGATCTGCCTGATTGGCACAGCTATCGCGGCTGCGTCGGACGCGATGCTGCCCGTGACCATTGCGAAGCCTTTGCGCCGAACCCGGTGAATCCTCGTCGTGATATCGCCCATCGAGCGCCGCCCGGCCGTGCGCTTTCGGTCGCGCCCGGTATTGCGGAGCAGCTCGCCAACAAGTCCGTCCGGAAGCGTTGAAAGATAGGCGTTGCCGACTGCCGAAGTCCACAGAGGAATAACCTGCCCGATTTCGGCAACGTAGGAAACAGGATGAAGACCCTGTTCTACGTGGATTACTTCCATAACGTCGTGCATCGGGGTAGTCAGCGTGATCGTCTCGTACGTTTTCGCCTGAAGCCGCCGCGCCGACTCGAGTATGACTCCGTCAAGTGTGTAGATCTTGTCGATCCAGCGCGCGATT
>CAZBPB010000549.1:0-2352 GCA_964493565.1 uncultured Pleurocapsa sp.
AAGCGGACTCTTCTAAAGGTAAAGCTTCGTGAATTCTCATGAAAATACACCGTTCAAAATAATCGCCAAAATTATCGGCTACGCCCTGTTGATTGCGGTTGCGCTTACGATGATAGTGCCATTCATCTGGATGGTTACAACGTCGTTAAAAGAGCCAAATTCAGCATTTGCCTATCCTCCTCAGCTTTTGCCAACGGAGATAAACTTTCAGAATTACGAGATGCTGTTTACGCTTGTGCCCTTTGGTCGTTACTTCGTCAATACACTGGTGGTTACGCTTTTTACTGTGGTCGGGCAACTGATTATCACCTCGCTTGCCGCATACGGATTTGCGCGGCTCCATTTCATGGGGCGTGATACATTGTTCGTCATCTTTCTGGCGACAATGATGGTTCCCTATCAAGTTACCCTGATCCCTTTATTCCTGATTGTGTTCGGGCTGGGATGGGTTAATACCTTTCCGGGTTTAATTGTTCCGGCAGTTTCTAGTGTATTCGGCATCTTCCTGCTAAGGCAGGCGTTCCTGGGCGTACCGCGAGATTATCAGGAAGCGGCGCGTATTGATGGCGCCAGCGAGTTCAGGATTTACTGGCGGATATTTCTTCCGTTGAACGGGCCGGCGCTAGCTACACTGGCGGTCTTCGCCTTCATGGGTACATGGACAGACCTGTTATGGCCGCTGCTAATTGCACGGACGCCAGAAATGCGAACGTTAGAATTAGGTCTGGCCTACTTTAATTCCTCAACTTCAGCTTTCAGGCAAACAAACTGGCCGCTTATGATGGCTGCCTCAGTGATCGTGATGCTGCCGGTGCTGCTGGTGTATATATTCGCCCAGCGCTATTTCGTTCGCGGTATCTCTTTATCCGGAGTAAAGGGATAAAAGCGCCGCGCATACGGTATTATCTGCAGCAGCGGGGTAACGTCTGGTATATTTGCCCCGCATCCTCACAAAAGCGAGTTCATAAAAACTGATGCTGAAGCGCATAAAAGTTGGAAGACAAACTTTCCTCAACGATCTGATCTCCGGGTTTGTGATGGCGCTGATCACGATTCCGGGTGGGCTGGCGAACGGCTTACTGGCTGGCCTTAGCCCGGTCAACGGTCTGTATTCGATGATCGTAGGCACGACTGTCGCGGCGTTGTTCACCAGCTCGGCGATCATGAACGTAGACTCCACCAGCGCCACCTCACTGGCGACCTTCAGCGCGTTGAGCGGCTACGCGCCTGAGCAGAAAATTCCAGCACTGATTGTGATGACGCTGATGGTCGGGATTTTTATGCTGCTGTTTGGCATCCTAAAACTTGGCTTTCTGACCCGCTTTATTTCTAATGCAGTGATGACGGGCTTTCTAACAGGGATCGCAGTGCTGACGATACTGGGACAAATTGGCGACTTGACCCAGTATTACAGCGATGCCCCAAACAAAGTGCTTCAGTTTGCAGACACGTTGATCAACTGGCGAGAGATAGACGCAGCAACGCTGTTTGTGGGGCTGATGACAATTTTTATCATTGCCTTTGCTGACCGAACCCGCTTGAGCCGCTTTTCATTTTTGCTGGGCATCGGGCTGGTGACTTTACTGGTCACATTCTTCAACCCTCCAACGGTGGCAGTGGTTGGAGATACGACTGCCATTCCTGATTCGCTGCTGAACTTTGCAGTACCCGATTTTTCATTTATCCCACAACTGATCGTGCCGGCAATGGCGATTGCGGTGGTTGCGCTGGTACAGGCTTCAGGGGTAAGCCAGAGCGTGCCTAACCCTGATGGCAAATATCCTGACGCATCGGGCGATTTTCGGGGGCAGGGGCTGGCGAATATCGCGACCGGTTTTTTCAGCGGGATTCCGGTTGGTGGTTCGCTTTCGGGCACAACGCTGATCATGAGCGTGGGTGGAAAATCACCGTGGGCGAACATTTTCACCGGCGTGTTCGGGCTGGTTGCGGCGCTGCTGATTGCCGGCGTAATCGAGGCGCTGCCGATGGCAGGACTGGCAGGGCTGCTGGTGATGGCAGGCGTAAGCATGTTCAAGCCAGAGCGGATCGCCACTGTCTGGAAAACTGGCCTTGCCTCGCGCAGCGTGATGATCGTCACTTTCATAGCGACCCTCTTTCTGCCTATTCAAACGGCGGTGGCTATTGGCGTACTGCTGCAAGTATTGATGCTGCTGTTTCGATCTTCCGAGCATGTGCGTATTGAAATGCTGGTACAGGGAAGCGGTGGGCGCTTGCACGAAGAACCAGCGCCAACCGTTGTTCCAAGCAATCAGGCAACCATTTTGTACCCGATTGGTACGTTAAACTTTGCCGGGGCAATTGAGTTTGAAGAACATTTGCCTGATCCTTCTG
>CAZBPB010000550.1:0-2344 GCA_964493565.1 uncultured Pleurocapsa sp.
GCGCGGAAATTTTACGGGATAGGGATGATTAGTGAGCGCGCGCGCTGCTACCGTTCTCGATGCCAATCTGCGCCAGTGCGTTTTTCAGGCTGGCGATACTGATCGGCTTACCCAGATAACCGTTCGCGCCGGCAGCGGCTGCCTCTTCGGTCATGGCAGGGGCGATGGCGCTGATCATGATCACGGGTAGGGATCGGGTTTCCGGACGGGAACGCAGGTCACGACACATCTCGATGCCGTTCTGATCTGGCAGCATAATATCCAGCAGAATTACATCGGGCGTGTAGTAGATGAGCTTGTCCCACGCATGCCGGCAGTTAAAGGCGTCGGTGGATTCATGACCGAGGATGCGTAAGAAGGCCCCTAGCATTTCCGCGGTCATTGGCTCGTCATCAACGATGAGAACTTTTGCCATATTTCAACATGCTTTCTCGTAGTAGCGGTAGACTTTATGAATTTCGGCACCAATATTAGTAGCAATGCTGGTCATCGGCTTGTTGGTAGAAAGTATCCAGCCAGAATCTGAGTGTTTATAACCTGATTCGATCATCGAACGGATAATAGCGGCGTACAGCACCACATCCACCCCTTTTCCGCGATATTCTTCTTTTACACCCAGTAAGGGCACACGCCCCCAATCAATGACTTTGGCGACTTTCCAGTAGTAGAGCGCTTTGATCAACGTGAAAATTTCGGGCGTGCCCGGTTTGGGGTTGGCCTTGATGAGCACCTGATTGAAATCAGGAAAGCCCATTGCCATACCGGCGGGATCGCCATTTACATAGCCGAAAAACGACAACCGGTGATCAAAAAACTGACCAAGTGATTTGACCATATTATCGAGTTCGCGGGGGGTCATAGGGACAAATCCCCAGTTTTTCTCCCATGCGGCGTTATAGAGGTCTTTAAACAGTTGAAATTCAGCTTTCAGGTTTTTGGGGTCAGCCATACGTACAGTGATTTTATGGCGCTTTTCGATGGCTGCGCTCAGCCGGGTCAGGCGATCAAATGTGCCGATTTCAATGGCTTTAGCCGCGCTCAGGTAGTAGCCATAGGTATCCATTACGCCGATGAAGCCCGCGCCTTCAACTAGCGCCTGATAATACGGCTTGTTATAGGGATAGAGGATAATCGGACGGGTGAACCCTTCAACTAAAAGGCCGGTCTCTTCGTGGGTGGTGAAAGTTTGTGGCCCGCGCAGAGCAGTACAGCCGTGATCTTTTGCCCACTGATGGGCCGTGTTCAGCAGGGCGGTGGCAGCTTCGGGATCGTTTTCGACCTCAAACGCGCCGAACCAGGCGATATTCTCGTTGTGAAATTCGTTGTGTCGGCGATTGATGACAACACCAACAGTGCCCAGTAGATGATCGCCACGCCAGGCTGTGAAGAAATCGCCTTCGATGTATTCCCATGCCGCGCCTTTCTTCTTATCGAATATTTCGCGGCGCATGGAAAGAAGGGGCGGCACCCAGTTCGGATCGTCTTTATAGAGCATCCAGGGAAACTCGAAGAAGGGTTTGAAATCGCTTTGTGATTCGACTTTACGTATCTCGACGGACATGACGATCCCTTTCACAATCGGCGTTATGTTAACGCCAATACAAGGGAAAAAACACCTTGACACTGCAAAGTGGCAATGATACAGTTCACCACGTTGAATATTCCACAGTAGCTCAACGGCAGAGCAACCGGCTGTTAACCGGTAGGTTCCTGGTTCGAATCCAGGCTGTGGAGCAAGAAAACGGCGAGGGAAAACCCTCGCCGTTTTTTGTTGCCTTGCACCCACGTTTCACCGTTTTCTCAATGCGCGGTTTCTCACGCTTGATGTCGTCTACCAGTGTATTAAGGCAGCCGAACGGTGTTCGCAGCATCTGTTGGGAAATGCATCTGAAGTTGGAGTAAACGCTCCCGATGGTATTAACCTGCTAAAAGTCTACGGCTCAAAATTGAGAAACATCCAGTAGGGTGAGCCTTCTTCAATCGCGGAATATGGGCGCAAGACTCCTTCTGCGGGATCGCCCCGTACTACATAAGTGAGTGGCTCATCGGTGGCTTCTACCCACGCCTGCGGCTCCAACTGATCACCATCTAGGTGTGGTCCCCGGTCAGATACTAAGACCGTCGGCCCCACCATCAGGGCAGACCATGCTGGATGGTTTGCATCTACCGGCGCAAATGCCATGTCCAACGGAAACCGGACTTCAATCGTATCATTGTCTGCCCAGATGCGTTCGATCCTTGCCCAGTTTCCCGGCGGTACGTCCACAGCTGCGGTCTCGCCGTTCACATTCACTGTTACTGCACTTTTTACCCACCCGGGGATGCGGAAGCGCAGTGCAAACTC
>CAZBPB010000551.1:0-2344 GCA_964493565.1 uncultured Pleurocapsa sp.
TCACCATTTTACTGGTACTTCAAGCGAGGCAATTGGGCGGTTGGTGGCGCTGGTTATACGGTGGAATCGCACTGGTATTGTGGATAACGTTCATTCCGCCGATTGAATTTATCCGTGCCAGTGGCGGCATGAATGACCCAAATTATCGTCAGTTGGGTGGGCTTTTGCTCGGCACACTGTCAGGACTGATTATTGCAGTGCGCACGCCACAGGGAAGTATCCGATGGATGGCAGTGCTTTGCTCATTGGTAGCCATCATTTCAGGTATTGTCGGAACAATACTCTCATTTGAGGTGATCCGACAAATGTTTATTACTCCCACTCCCGGCATCGGAGTAATCGGGTTCGGATTCAGCCTCGGCGTTTATCTTCTGTTACAGTTTTTCATGAAATTCTGATAACAAGTGAGACAAAAACTCACTAGAATGTTGATCAATTCGTGAAAGGCTAAATCCTTTTGATGTGGAATGATTCCAATCTTTGTCATTTTCAGGTGGTGTTCACCCTGTTTTTGACACATTGCTCCCTGTCCAACAAAGCTGATTATATGGTTGTAGTCGGTAGGAGCAGTAGGTGATTCTCGCCCTGCTCTAAGTTCGTCTGTCGTGGCATCTTAATGAGGATATCTATGAGTCGCATGAAAATCTGGTTACTTGTTAGCTGCGTTGCACTTATCGCCCTAATTGCGCTGGCGAACACAACTCAGCATTTCGCTATGGCGCAGGAGGCAAGCACCCCGCTGCCTAGCCCGAATGGTAATGGTGGCAGCGCAACGTGGACTATCGGAGAAACAACCTATGCCAGCAAGTATCCTAAAGGTGGTTTGTTTACGATTGAAGCGTCTAGCAGTGGTGGTGAAATCACCAATGCGACTTTGTATATCATGTTTACCCCTACCAGCCGCACACGCACATTAGCGACTTTTGATACTGAAAAAAATAGTTGGGTAGCAGATTGGCTAGGTCAGGGGACGCCGCAGTGGGTTTACGTCAATTATTACTGGATATTGACCGACGCTGCTGGCAACAGCTATCAAACTGACATCACGAATGAGGTGTACGAAGATACGACTCACGAATGGAATCATGTTGAATCGGAAGATATATCAGTTTATGCCGAAGGTAGTATTCCCGATGAATATGTTGATGGCATTCTGGACGCAATGGCGCAGCAACGCGAGTTTTACCGCGCAAACTGGGGCACATTGCTCAAGTACAAGCCATTAGCCATCATCTACGATGGCTACTCGGTCTGGCAGGAATGGGATTCGGGTGCAGGCACCGAAGTTGCAGGGACGGGCGCTTACGTCGTCGGGCGCGCTTATGATAATTTTGGCGCGTTCATCGGTACGGTGAGCAGCTTGTTCGGACGCTATCCTGTCAACGTCATCGCCTACGGCATTATTCCCCACGAAGTAGCGCATCTTTATCAGGCGCAGAATGGCGGCTTCAACGGTGCGCCCGTGTGGTTCCTTGAAGGGAATGCCGAGTTTTTCAACGCTTACCAACCGGAACTCGATCAAGAAGTAGAAGCGGCGCGTGAATTTGCTGCCAGTGGTGTGATGCCATCACTAACAGATTTAACGGGTTATAGCGGTGGCACGCTCGCCTATGAAATTGGTGTGTCGTTCTGGATCTGGTTAACGGAAACGTATGGTGAAGAAACACATCTCGCCGTAATGGAGTTATTAGCTCGCCAAACTAACTGGAAAGACGCATTGGAACGCGTGACGAACCGTCCATTCATTGAATTAGAAACACAATTTCGTGAATGGTTAGGCGCTGAAGTCGCTGTACCGCCAACATCCTATCCAACGGAAACGTTGCCAGCGTTCTTCCCGACACCGACATTCCCACCAACGAGGACACCAACCCCATAAGGTTGCTGGTTTAGTGAGGTATCCGTAAGACATGCGCCCATCTTATCGTACTGCAATCTGGCTTTCTGGCATTGTCTTGATCTTTGTTATGGCGTTGACCAGTCTTGGTCAAATCGATGTTGCGGCACAAGACGACATTGTGCCGCAAACCTCGACACCGCGCCCTATTCCCACCGATAATGGTGGGAATGCAGTGTGGGTTGTAGAAGATGTGCTATTCAATAGTGAATATCCACAAGGAGGTAAGTTCACTATCAAGGCGAGCAGCAGCGCCGGAAAAATCGTTAGCGCACAGGTTGTGTATCAGCATAACCCCTCGGCACGGCAGCGCAGTAGGGGGGCGTATGATGAAGATTCTGGCTACTGGGTGGCAGATATGTCTGGCGCAGACTTGCCGCAGTGGTTAGCCGTAGATTATGTCTGGCGCTTGACGGATGAGGCGGGAAACGTTTATCAGACAGAACC
>CAZBPB010000552.1:0-2341 GCA_964493565.1 uncultured Pleurocapsa sp.
AGCATTGGCGCCATCACCGCAGGTATTAAGCCTAAGATCAACAGCGGCGCGCCAAGGAACACCAGCACGAATTTCTCGCGCGTGGTGATATTGCCAACATCCGGGAATTTAGCGCGGTTAAACTCACCAAAGAACACCTGTGATGTCACCCGCAGCACATAAGCTGCGGTGATCACAATGCCTATCGCCGCTATCACTACAATAATCGAGTAGTAGTTCGACAGCGTAAAGTTGCCGATAGACAGCGTTATATCAGGTGACGCCTGGAACATACCGGTGAAGATTGTGAATTCGGCTATGAAGCCGCTCAAACCCGGCATACCCATGCTGGTCAAACCGCCGACGATAAACGCAAAACCGACCCATGGCATCACTTTGATGAAGCCACCCAAACTGGGAATATCTCTTGTATGCGCCCGGTCATAGACCATTCCCACGCAGCCGAAGAACAGCGCCGTCATCGCGCCATGGCTGAACATTTGCAGCCCTGCGCCAGTCATACCGGTCATGTTCATCGTCGCCCAGCCCATACTGACCAGACCCATATGGCTGACCGACGAAAAGCCGATTACGTACTTAAAGTCGCGTTGCCTGAATGCGATGAACGCGCCATAGACAACATTAATCAGCGTCAGGAATACAATCCATGGCAGGTGGATTTGTGCCCCTTCCGGCATCAACTGCACACCGCAGCGAAGTGCCGCATACGCGCCTAGCTTCATCAGCACGCCTGCATGGATCATCGAAACAGCGGTTGGTGCCGCCACGTGGCCATCAGGACTCCAGTTGTGGAAGGGGAAGATACCGGCTAGAACGCCGAAGCCGATGAACACCACTGGGAACCACAGCCGCGCAAAGGTCAGGCTGTCTATACCTGCATATCCAAATACGTTGAACGCGCCATTTTCGGCAGCGAGCGTAAGCTGGGTGATACTGAAGCTGAATGGTTGTGCGCTTGCAGGTAGTAACCCGCTGGCTTTAGCCGCTTCAAAGATTTGTGCGCCTTCAGGACTGCTATAGAAGTTGGATGCTGTCACCACCATCGCCAGCGCGCCAATCAGCGCCACAACCGAGCCAATCAGGATATACAGCGTCAGTTTCATTGCTGCATATTCTCTTAGCTTCACCCAACCGTAAGTGGCGATCAGTAAGTACATCGGGAAGATGGCAAGTTCGTAGAAAAAGAACAACACGAACAAATCCATCGCCACGAACACGCCGTAAACGCCTGCGACCAGCAGTAGGAAGAAGGCCATGAACTCTTTTGTCCGGTCTTCCACTTTCCAGCTAACAAGTACACCTGCAATGGCGACCATGCCCGTCAGCAGTACCATTGGCGCGTTCAAACCGTCTATGCCCACATGATACGAAATGCCGAGTTGGGGCAGCCATTCAACATATTCGGTATACGCTAGCGTTGCGTTGAACTGTGTCGTTCCAATATTTGTGCCGGCTTGCACCGCCGCTGCTTGCGCCGCTGTTATCGCCTCTACGCTGTTGTTATAAGAGATATACACAAACAGGCCGAGTGCGAAACACGTTGCCGCCGCCCCCAGTGCCGTCACGCGGATCACGTCTTTCTGCTCACGTGGAATGAACAGAATCAACACCGCCACGACTATCGGGATGAAGATGATGAAACTTAAGACCGGAAATGGAACTGTCATTATTTCTTCCTATCCAGCGCCGTTGGGCTTCAGAGCGCGCACCGGTGCCGCTCTCTGAAGTTTCGCGCAGCTGTTACCCGCCAAAGATTCGGGTAACGGTTGCGTTGATGACCGACAAAATCCAATTCGGCGCAAGACCTGTTATCAGGATCAGCACCATTAAAGGCACAATCGCAATCGCTTCTCGCGGTGTGATTTCAAGGTTGTAGTCTTTCCAGTGTAGGTTGAACGGGCCGTGCAGCACCGCGCGAATACCCTTGAGAATATACGAGCCGGTGAATAGCAAGCCGATCATCGCTATCGCCGTCACCACCGTGAACACCATCCACGAGCCGCGTACCACCAGAAACTCGCTGACAAAGCCGTTTAGACCCGGCAAGCCTAAACTTGCCATACTCATAAAGATGAAGATGCCGCCGTATATCGGCGCTTTCACCCAGAAGCCCCCATACTGCGTCATGTCACGGGTGTGCGTCTTATGGTAAATCGCGCCTGCTAGCAAGAACATGCCCGCAGAGCTTAAACCATGATTGAACATTTGCAGCACCGCGCCGTTTGTGGCAAGGATGCCGCTCTGGTTCATCTGCGCGTCCACGCTTCCCTTAAGCACGGTTTCGCCATATACCAGTGCTGCGGTTGCCAGACCCAGCGCCACGAAACCCATATGGTTGACC
>CAZBPB010000553.1:0-349 GCA_964493565.1 uncultured Pleurocapsa sp.
TTTCCTCATGACCGCCCGTTTAGCTCGGCTTTGACTTTCTAAACACCCTCTGAGGCAACACTCTCAGCGAAACTGCCAGCGGGACGATGCCCTTCAATGATATTTCCGTCACCACGCCGCACACGATGGGTTGACCAGCCAAGACCGTCATCCGGGTGTAGAACCGTGATGCGCGCAAAGCCCATATCGCGCATGGTTTTTACCTGTTCACGGGCATGTAGAAAGCCGGGATCATAGCGTTTGTGATAGCCGACTTGCAGGATACGGTCGGTCTTGCCTAATGCTGCTGCAATCTGTTCTACTTCGCGCACATTCCATGCCAAAGGTTTCTCAACAAACACGTCTTTGC
>CAZBPB010000553.1:359-2317 GCA_964493565.1 uncultured Pleurocapsa sp.
CGGAGCAGGCGGCTGGCGAGCGAGGCGGCCTTTCCCGCTTCGACGGCGGCAATGACCGAGTCGTGGTGCGATCCACCATGCAGGATGAATACGGCTTCAATTTCGGGTTGGTTAAGGAGGTCGTGATAGTCGGTGTAGCGATCAGGGATATGAAAGTGATCGGCTACGGCCTTCAGCGTGGGGGTGTGGGTATCGGCGGCGGCGATTACCTCAAAATGCGAATCATATTCGGTCAAATGGGGCAGGTGCATCATCTGGGCGATTCCGCCTAACCCGATGACGCCGACGCGAATCCGTCTCATGAATATTTCAGCTCCCTGTGAAGTATGGATAAGTTAAGCTTGATATTATATCGGCCTGTGTGGAACTTCACCTGAGTGGCATCAATGACGCGGCGATTTTTCAGCGCAAAGACGACAATTCCGACTACTTTAGAGAAGATGGCGGCGTTTCATGCTGAGAGGCGGGCATTGCAACGACTGACACCTCCGCCTGTTTTCGTGCAGGTTAAGCGTGATACGCGCACATCGCCACAATCCGGGGAACTGGAATTTGTGCTGTGGTTCGGGTTTATACCGACACGCTGGCATGTGCGCCATGAGGCGGGGCCAATTGAGACATCCTTCGCTGACCGTATGCTTTCCGGCCCGATGCAATTCTGGTATCACCAGCATATTTTCCGGGAAGTTGAGGGTGGGGTAGAGCTTACTGATCAGATCGAATATGAATACCCTGATAAAGGTTTCGGGGCATTGTTTAGCCGGGTGACGCTGGCGCCAATCATGCTGCATATTTTGTTTGCGTATCGCCACTGGCGTACAAGGGCGGGGACAAGGGAAAAGGATGGTTGAATGTGTTCGGCAAGCACCTATTAAGGCGCAAAAGAACCAGCAAGCATGCCTTCTTTGACAACTTGTGGCGCGCAATTTATGATCTGATCATAGGTGAGGGCGCGGCATACACGCGCTCTTTGTGTTTACTAACGTTTTAAGTGATGGATTGTGGATCAAGAGACGTTTGCGGCTGCATGGCGGCTGTGTGAACTGGCAATGGATGAAGAACTGGGCGTTGCTGGCGACGTTACCAGCATGGTTACACTGCCATCCAACCATAAATGCCACATGCGGATTGTCGCGGCGCAGAATGGGATTGTGGCGGGACTGCCAATCGTTATCGGGGTGTATGCACGAATTGACGAGAATATCCGGTATCACCGGTTGATCGAGGATGGCGAATCGGTCAAAGCAGGGGAGATGATCTGCGAGTTTGAGGGCAAGACACGCTCACTGCTGGCGGGCGAGCGGGTGGCGCTGAATTTTTTGCGCTGCTTGAGCGGCATTGCAACGATGACGCACAGTTATGTGCTGGCAGTAAGCCACACCAAAGCGATAATTGTTGATACTGATTATTCGCTTCCCGGCTGGCGATTACTTGAGAAATATGCGGTTGAAGTGGGCGGTGGCCAGAGCCATCGTCCGGGACTATATGACGCGATTGTGATCGAAAAGGGGCATACGGCTTCTGAAAGTATTACACGCGCAGTTCGGGCGGCGCAAGGAAACCCGATAGCGAGTGGGCTGCCTGTGATGGTCAAGGTGAGAACATTGAGCGAATTTGAGGAAGCTGTTGGACTTGAAGTTTCACGTATTTTGCTGATGGGGATGACAGATCAAGAGATTGCCAGCGCAATAAAACGCATTGTGAGCAAAGTTCAACTTGAATTTGTGGGTAGATTATCTTTGAGCCGCGCAAAATTGATTTCAGAAATGAATGTGGATTTTATTGGCGTGGTGGATATTACGCTCCATTCCCCGCCGCTTGAGTTCAGTACACGGTTTGAGCCTATGGAGGACGGGTAATTTGTATCCTGCGGCCAGGGATAAGATGCTAAAAGTTAATCTGTGACTATATCAAATGTGACGGTGAATATATGAAATGTTTACTTAAAACTGCTTTAT
>CAZBPB010000554.1:0-1310 GCA_964493565.1 uncultured Pleurocapsa sp.
CGGAAGGGGGGAGCAACTTTATTTTTAGTGACGCGAACGCGGGTGCGGCTGCCAATGACTTCACCACCGCTGCCCTTGATTGATTCCTGCTTGCGCACATCAAGGCGAACGCTGGCATAGAACTTGAGGGCGCGGCCACCGCTGGTAGTTTCCGGCGAGCCGTACATCACGCCGATTTTGTCGCGGAGCTGGTTGGTGAACATAACGACCGAGTTTGACTGTTTGATCGCGCCGGAGAGCTTACACAGCGCCTGACTCATCAAACGGGCTTGAATACCAACGAAGCTATCGCCCATTTCGCCTTCAATTTCAACGCGTGGCACGAGCGCAGCCACGCTGTCCAGCACAATCACATCCAGCGCGCCAGAACGCACCAGCGCTTCGGTGATTTCGAGGGCTTGCTCGGCGGTATCTGGCTGGGCAACGTACAGGGTATCTACATTCACACCGATGCGCGAGGCATATTCAGGGTCAAGCGCGTGTTCCATATCTACAAACGCGCACCAGCCACCGCGTCGCTGCGCCTCAGCGATCACATGCAAGCAGAGGGTGGTTTTACCGCTGCTTTCAGGCCCGTAAATTTCGGTAATGCGCCCGCGCGGAATACCACCAACGCCAACGGCAATATCTACCGTAAGCGAACCGCTTGGGATGTAATCTACCGTCAAGTGGCTGGCATCACCGAGCCGAATAACGGTGCCTTCCCCGAAACGCTTGGTTAAATCTTCAAGCGCCGCTTCTATCGCTTTCTTACGGCCTTCTTCCCCTTTGGGGTTGCCCTCAAATAAAGATGAGTGACCGTCAGCTTCAGGCTTTTCTTTTCTTCGCGGAGCCAAGGCAGATATCCTTTGTATTTCTGCTATCATGTCTCATTCACCGACATAAGCAATTATAGACGCAAAATGAATGGATGTGTGACTTCCTTGATTTTAGCATGTTTGTTCTAAAAAGCAAGTAGGAATTAATAAATTGTTGTCATTGATGGGTGGTTTAAGAGGTTTGTGCCGCAGCTTACGGAAGATTGACGTTGTGCTTGCGGGATTGAAAGCGTCCGTTCTGGAACAAACGCGCCTGAGCGATAGCTTTACTGCCGAAAACAGTTGAAACGCCGAAAAACATGATGAAACGTCGTGGATCAGGTTTCAGGGCGCGTGCGCGAGCAAAGTCGCCACGCGCTGATTTCCACTGCCCACGCACTAAGCGCCCGACACCGCGATTAGCATATGCGGCTGCACCTTCGCCTGAAAATCGGCGGGCGATGCCTGTTCCGCCGTGTCTTCTGGCAACGGCTTCCAACTCGTCTACACGCT
>CAZBPB010000554.1:1364-1986 GCA_964493565.1 uncultured Pleurocapsa sp.
GCGCCTTTGAACGTCTTGGCGCCGGCGTAGAGGCGCTCTTTCGCCAGAATGACCGGAATATAGGTCATTGGATAGTGTTTGGCGACGCGCATCCAATATTCATAATCCAGCGTGTAGCGCAGAGAAAGGTCTAGCTCACCACAGGTTTGCCAGACTTCGGTGCGCCAGAAAGATGCAGGCTGAACGATGGGGTCGCCTTGCATTACTAACTCATCGAGGTTGGTCTGGTGAACGTGTATGCGGATGCCGTAGCTTTTATCCTGTTCGTCAATGGCGACGGCATCCCCGTAGACGAACATGGTTTCAGGCCGCTGCGTGAACACGGTTACGATGGCGCGAACCGCGCCGGGAACGTAAAGATCGTCAGAATTGAGCCAGCCAAGAATCTGCCCGGTGGCGCGGCGCATCCCCTTATTGATAGCATCTGCCTGACCCTGATCTGGCTCGCTAATCCACTGTAAGCGGCCTTCGTAACGCCGCAAAATATCAAGCGTTCCATCGGTTGAGCCGCCGTCTACAACCAGATATTCAATGTTTGGATAGTCCTGCCCAAGCACACTTTCAATCGTCGCTTCAATGAAAGCGGCCTGATTGTAGGAGGGGGTGACGATAGAAACGAGCG
>CAZBPB010000554.1:1996-2307 GCA_964493565.1 uncultured Pleurocapsa sp.
AGCGGTTGTTCAAGCATACAAATTGTAAAACTTTCTATCCGCCAGAGATTTCAGGCGTTGTGACAGGCCCAACCTCAGGCGTAACGACCGGCACAGACGCGTTTTTGGTTGGCAAGGGCGGCAGCGTGGCTGTGGCTTCGGTTACGGGTATTAGCACTTCTGGCGTGACCACAGGTAAGTTTAACTCAGGCGTTGTGACCGGAAGATTCAAATCAGGGGTGACGATGGGCGCGCCCAGTTCCGGCGTAGCGACAGGATCGGGTATATCTGCTGAACCAGCAGGCAGCACATACCAGACCAGATAAATAGAA
>CAZBPB010000555.1:0-1624 GCA_964493565.1 uncultured Pleurocapsa sp.
GTGGCTGTTGCGCGCCATCATTGTCGAGAATATCTCGGTTCGGCGTGAAGGGCAGACGTTATTCTTCCCGGCAGGTCCCGCCTTCGAGCTTGAACATGAGATCAAGAATGTAGTCACTGTCGTTGCCAAAACTCATCACTATTGGATGGAGCATGTCAACGCTTCAGCGTAATGGCAAGCGTGCTACTCTAGCCTCAATCCGGATCGAGCAGCTACCAACCCAAACAGAAGCACAATTTGGTGAGGATCGAGTTCGTATCCTCACCGAAATTCTTCAATTACCAGCCCGCATTGCTAATAGATAGTCCATAAATTGCAGCCGTGCCGCTAATAGTTTGACACTATAGAGCACTCATGCAGCAGATAATGGTGGTTTTGCCTGAAACATTTCTGCGGACAGCAATGGGTTGGGCAAGTGAACAGCTTGCTGCGCTGTATCGAGTCAATGTACGTGTATTTGAAAACAAAACCGAGCGGGGTTTCCGCTCAGAGATGACGATTATCAGGTTCGATTGCCTTTGCCTATTTCGTGGGTGGTTATCTGGCGCGAATTTGTCGCTTGACTGCCGGAATGCCACTAGCGATTGAACTAGCGGCTGGCTGGTTCGATACCCTTTCACTGGATCATATTGTCAGCGAGCTTGAACACAGTATCGATATCCTGGAGACGACTCTATGTGATTTGCCTGAACGTCACCGTAGTATCCGTGCTACCTTTGAGCGCACATGGAGCCATTTGACAGATACCGAACGGACAGTATTCAGGAGTCTGTCGTTTTTTCGAGGCGGGTTCACCTTGTTAGCGGCGCAGACCGTTGTTGCGGCTAACGCTCATCACCTGCGTGGATTAGCCCCAAAAGCCCTCATTCAGACTGAGGGTAACGAGCGCTTTGTGATTCATGAATTGTTGCGGCAGTTCGGGGCGAGCAAGCTAGCCGAGACAGAAGGATTGTCCTTAATACAGGCTAAACACGCCGCATTCTTTGCCAATTTCATGCAAGAACGGCAGGGCGCAATCTTTGCTCCCCAGCAATTCAATGTGCTGGATCAAATCAGAGCCGACTTCGAGAATATACGCGCTGCCTGGAATATGCTGGTCGATCAGCAAGCCTTCGACAAACTCTCCAAATTCCTCAATGGACTGCAATTCTTCTTCCATGTACGCAACCGCTGGCAAGAGGGGGTCGAGCTATTCGAAACTGCCGCTAACACCTTGCAGTCGTTCCCCTGGTCAAATGCCGGTGAGCTGGCATTGGCGTGGCTGTGGGCACGATTGGCGTGGTTCTACAGCTTCATTGGGTTTTGGGAAAAAGGCAGGGTCATCGCAAAAGCCGCTATCCGCTTGCTTGTTCGACATGACAGCTCGGACGATTTGCTGGTTGCGTACCGAAACCTCGCCTTGATTTCCATGCTGCTTAAGGACGGTGAGACTCAGCACCGGATGGCGGAAGAGGGCTACGTATTAGCGCTTACACTGGGCAGCAGAGGTCACAAAGCGTATTGTTTGATCCAACTTAATTTTGCTGCCATTAGCCTCAACAATGACATTGATGTCGCCGTGCGCGCGATGCGACAGGCTAGAGCCATCTTCGAGGGCTTCGGCGACCGATGGGGCTTAATAACG
>CAZBPB010000555.1:1634-2291 GCA_964493565.1 uncultured Pleurocapsa sp.
CGCCATCAGGAAGGACGGTATCGCCACAAATCCGGTGTTCACTGCGGCAGCACGAATAAGTCGGTCAAGCGCATGATCTATGAGCGCGATCTCGGACGATTGCTCCAATTGCTCACTGTCGATACGGAACAAATCGAGGTGATGACGCGGCTGGGACTCCAGGCACTCACGACTCAAGAGAAGGCACAGAGCGAAGATATTGAGGCTCAGAAACGGGCAGCCATCGCCAAGTGTCGCCGTCGAATTGATGCTGCACGCAACTTGTACGAAGATGGCGATCTATCGCGTGAAGAGTATCTGAAGCGCAAAGAAACCAACGAGCGTGAAATTGCCCATTGGGAGGCTCAGACGGTTGAGACCGAGAAAATCGCCTTAGAGCTGACCTTATGTCTGGAAGCGATCAACCGCATCAACAAGCTGTGGGAGATCAGCGATGACGAAGACAGACAGGGCATGGCGCGAAACCTGTTCAGCTCGATCACTTTTAATCTGGATACCCAGCGAATTGTTGATTTCCGCCTGAAAGCATGGGCAGATCAGTTCATTGTCTCGCGTGTTGCGCTGCATATTGAGGAGAATAACACTGAAGATTACAATGAGAATCTCATGACCCCAACGGGACTCGAACCCGTGTTTTGGCCTTGAAAGGGCCACGTC
>CAZBPB010000556.1:0-1010 GCA_964493565.1 uncultured Pleurocapsa sp.
TAGTCTACACCAGCTTGCTGATGCCATTCTTCGGGTGTATGGGTGGTGAAATCAGATTGTTCCACCCAGTCAAACCAGTTTTGATAAGGAATGCCTCCCCAGATCGGGTTGAAGGTTTTGTGATTATCCGCAGAGACTAGCACTGAGCCAGATACTAGATTGCTGTCTGCCCACTGGCGCAAAATAACCCGCGAGTCTGGCAGATGACGGTTTTGTACTAAGGCAATCGTTTGTGGCAGCATGGGCACTATCCATATTGCGCCGACTAGCAGCGTTAGCCATGCACTAGCTAAGATGCCACCCGGAAGAAAGAGCCTGAAGATGGCAGGCATAGTTGCAGCAACCAGCGTGATTGCTGCAAGCGAAGCTGGTATCAGGAAACGCAGGCCATTTATGGTACCGGGGTTGAAGCTATTTATGAGAATGGGCACTGTAAGGATGAGCCAGTAGCATAATACAAGCTGGCAGATTGTGTCATTAAGCGCCGTTTGTACGCCTGTGAATTTCGTGACGCGGCGAACCGCAGCGAGCAGGATCGGGCTTAGTAGAATAAGTATGCTTCCCGCAATACCAACCACACTCAACGCTGCGCCGAGATTACCGGTGAAAAACTGAATATTCAGCAGATTGGCAAAACCGCTTGTTCTGGCTATATCGGATGTGCCGGGAGTATTAAGTGACGCCGCGCCGTAGACGGCGATCAGCAGTACGCCAGAAATGACTACCACAGCAGTTCCCGCGACCAATGCGCGAACAAGCCTTTTGCGATCCTGTGGTCTATTTATGTAGGTGTAGCCTAATGCAAGGAAAGCCGGCGCGATCACAGGCAGCGCGGAATATTTGAAGAGAACAGCAACCAGGCCTGCCACAATGCTTAAAAGCGACCAGAGATCAGTTCGCTGTGCAGTGACACTTTGCAGCGCGGCATACAACGAAATGGCTGAAAACAGAAAAACGTAGGGATCGGGGGTTGCGTAAATATACTCAACAGCAATAGGTGAGAGTGACCA
>CAZBPB010000556.1:1020-2287 GCA_964493565.1 uncultured Pleurocapsa sp.
TTCCTGCCGCCAGCGCGTTGGCTTCGCCTAAAGGGCGTATCATACAGCGGGTGGATAGTAATAGGAAAACAGCCACTCCGGCGCTTGCGAATGCCCCGATAAATCGAAGTATCTGCACTGTGATCGGCATTCCTGAAGGCCCATTAGCGCCGACTCCGAGCTGAACGACGAGATTCATGACTAGAAAAGCAGGGGGATAGCCGTCATGGTAGCCTTCCAGATCGAACAAACCCTGCCATTCCTGTGCTTTCAGGTACGCTGCCGGCTCATCTGGATGATCTACGTAGGGCAGGGCGAAATCGTAACTTAGCAGGCGGGGAATGAGCGCAAGCACCATCAGAAAGATGCAAGCTGCTGGCAGCAGAAGTTCCCGGGATGTGAGTTTGGAAGCGGTCATTTTCCGGCGCTTTGATGCAGGCTCGTTGGGACATAGTGGATTGTAAGGTATTGGCGAGGAGGAATACAGGTTGAGCAGGATTTGCGAAGAAATAGGTGAAACTTTCGCGTCTTTGAAAACTGTTATATGATTTCATAAATTAAGGTGTGGGAGTATTCGATGATGGAGAAACGCCAATTTAGCCGGATTCCAGTCGCCGTTATCTCACGTAAACAACCACATACTGACGAAGAGTCGTTACAAACCCACCAACCGCCGATTCTGAGTTTTGGGGGCGTTGTTGGTAATCGGTCAATTCAGCGGATGCTGGTTGAACGAGATACAGGGTGGATTACCGACAGAGAGACCTGGCGCAAAGATGAGAGTCTTTCGCAATGGCGATTGCGTCAGAGCATTGACAAGATTAGCGAGAAGATCTGGGTAGGGCTAGATCAACTGGCTAATCTTGCTACTCCTGATAAGGTTGAATTTGTTAAGGGTATGACCGGGCCGATCATGACGGTTTTCAAGGCACAGCGCCAAATTTCAGCAGAGATGATTGAACACTTGCAAAGACATATCGAACCGCTCAACCTCGCAGTTTATGACAAACGATTTGCCACGCTGCGAAAATTGGTTCAGCGGCGTAACGAACTGCTTGAAGTAACTGATCCTTTTGAATGGTTTCAGACCACTAAGAAAGAAATCGGCCCCGGTGCCTGGAGCGTTGTTGACGATCTGGCTGATTGACATGTTGTGTAATCTCATGTTATGCTCTGCACGTTCTTTTGAAATGCGGGAAGTTATGCGTCAGTACATTTCAACCTTCGGCTATTACTATTATTACTTTAGCGGCCACATAGTCGAGGTTGGAGAGTTGCGCGCTGCCAG
>CAZBPB010000557.1:0-2285 GCA_964493565.1 uncultured Pleurocapsa sp.
AGCCGCCGCTGTGCAGGTCGTCTTTTGGCCCATATACCCAGATTTCCATGTAAGTTAGACCGCGAACGCCAGTGGTGATGGCGGGTTGCTCAATATCCTGTGAGCCAGTATCTGAAATGATGCAAACGTCAGCCTTCAGTAGCTCCTTGTTTTCGCTTACAAACGCCATCAAATGTTTAGAACTGATCTCTTCTTCACCTTCAAGCAAGAACTTGACGTTGACCGGCAGGCTGCCATTGGTTTTGAGATAGGATTCAAGGGCTTTGATGTGAATAAACATCTGCCCTTTATCGTCAGAAGAACCACGCGCATACAGTACGTTGTCAATCACAGTTGGCTCAAAAGGCTCAGTTTTCCAGTTGTCTTCCTTGTAAGCTGGCTGCACATCATAGTGACCATAGATCAAAACGGTTTTAGCGTCATCTCCTGCATGCAGCCAATCGGCATATACAATCGGGTGACCGTCGGTTGGAATCACTCGCACGTTCTCGCCACCGACGTTTCGAAGATCCTTGGCAAGCCATTCGGCCGCCTGCTGCACATCAGCTTTGTGCTGCGATTCAGCGCTAACGCTGGGAATACTCACCAGTTCAATCAACTGCTGATCAAACTTGTGCTGATGTTCTGCCGCATACTTGCGAGCATCGCTTGCTGAAGACATATTTCCCCTTTCAAGAGTTATTTATGAGTGGCTAAAGGCGTCTGCGGCCTTGCGCCAGATGATTGCCTTATCTTCCTGTTCCGGTACAAATGGGAAGTAGTAACCTACGCGATCTAGCAGACCATCGTACCGTGAGCGTACGGCGTCCGCCAGTTCATCAATCGGCGCAATAACAGCAAATTCATTCAGCATATCGTCGCTGATCAATTCGCCCATCTCAAACCACCGTCCTTCGCGTGACATCAGATTGAGTTGTTCATGTAAATCCTGCCAACCGTGCATTTGCATTACGGTGCTATAGCTGGGAGTGCTAGCGTAAAAGGCAATCTGTGAGCGCACCATGTGCGAGTTGTTGGCTATCTCATCTCTATCGTGCCCGGTTACTACGAATACAGCACAGGCTAACGATACATCGTTGCGTGAACGCTCTGCTCTCTTTGCGCCGATTTCAATATTGGGGATGATTAATTCTCTTAAGTAACGCACAGTGTGGAAGGGGTGTACATGAAATCCCTGACAGAGTTCACCGGCAAGTTTGCATAATGCTTCATTTACCCCGGCGATATAGATTGGAGGTTCGGGAATGGATAATGGGCCAGGATTGAAGAAAGGCGTCATTAGCGTGAACCGGTAATGATCTCCTGTGTAACGCAGCGAACCACCGTTTTGAAAGCTTCCCCAGATCGCGCGCAGCGATTGAATGTATTCGCGCAATCTTGGTGCAGGGGCACTCCATTCGGTACTAAAGCGCTTGGTGATATGTGCCTTAACCTGTGTCCCTAGCCCTAGGATAAAACGTCCTTTGGATTGTGCCGCCAGATCCCAGGCGATTTGCGCAGTGACCATTGGGCTGCGGGGGAAAGCAATCGCTACTGCAGTACCTAGATCAATGCGTTGAGTGACAGCGGCTGCGTGAGTGAGTGGGAAGAAGGGGTTGTGGGCTGTTTCTGAAGTCCAGAGGCCATCAAAGCCATATTCTTCAACCGTTCTGGCTATTTGTCCGGCATTATTTAAATCATCAGGAAAAATGGTGACATCAAACTTCATAACATCCTCTTTTTAGGTAAGTATTTTGGGGGATTATAGCAATACGTAGGGCTGACAACATTTGTTACTGCGGTTTTAGCCCTATATTGCTGTAAGAATTATGTGTGTTTTGCGTCACAATTGGCGAAATGTTGAACATTAAGCAGAAATCTGTGTCGTCGTATTTTGTTGAGAAACATTAGAAGCCGGTTTGTATTTCTAACTGAACGTATCTACGGTGTAACAGAAGTGTTTTCACTTGTACGGTAGTTCCGGGATGTATTGTAAAAATGCTGCCAATAAACACTTCTACTAATAGCTCCATCACCAAATGGGTGTTGGTTGCGATGATATCTGGTGTGCTGCTGCTCGCAATGTGGTCAATGCGCGGCATCCTGCTCTTATTCCTTGCGTCCATCATTCTGGTTGTAATGTTTTCACTTCCTGTGCGCTATTTCGTGCGTCACGGAATGAATCGCCGCGTAGCAACGGTGCTGTCGGTACTGTCCTTCTTCATCATCATTGTCGTATTGAGCGCGCTAACCCTACCGGAACTTATCCGTCAATCATATGTGCTTGCGACAGTTATTATTCCTCA
>CAZBPB010000558.1:0-2283 GCA_964493565.1 uncultured Pleurocapsa sp.
GTCGGGCATGCGTATTCAATTCCGGTGCGCTGGGGCTGCGAAGTCGAAGTCTTTGGGCAACGCATTCAGCCGGGGCAATTGATCCACGCCGACAAACACGGATTCATGGCGGTGCCGTTTGGTGACGAAGCACAGTTGCTGGATGCGGCACGGTTTATGGACACCAACGAATGCCAGCACGTGATTGCCGCCGCCCGCGAAGCCAATGGATTAACACCCGAACAAATCCTCGAACAATTCGGACAAGCGGTACAACGGTTCCGCGCTGCGGCTGCCGCCAAATTTGGACGGCAGGGAGAGCATTAAGAATCAGTTGCGCAAAGGGGATTTGCGAAGGTAAAGAAGAGAAACCGGACTACACGAAAAGAACAGAACATTCATGGAAAACCCGATCCCGTTAGGTAAACCGATTGCCACGCCTGCCCCGGTAACAGATGAAGTAGCAGAACGAGCACGGCGGCGCATCACGCGACGGCTGATGCCTTATTTGTTGGTGCTGTATTTAATCGCTTACATTGATCGCACGAATGTCGGCATTGCCAAGTTACAAATGCAGAGCGAACTTGGCTTCACCGAAGCGGTAATTGGATTCGGGGCTGGCATCTTTTTCCTCGGTTATTTCCTGCTGGAAATTCCTGGCACTTTGATTGTAGAGAAATGGAGCGCCCGCAAGTGGATCGCGCGCATCATGATTTCGTGGGGTATCGTGGCGACCATGATGGGCTTCATCGGTCTGCCATTTCTCAGTTTTCTCAGCAACACGCAACAATTTTATACGCTGCGCTTTATTCTGGGTTTGGCCGAAGCGGGATTCTTTCCGGGCGTGATTATTTACCTGTCACATTGGTTCCGGTATGAAGATCGCGCCAAGGCAAAAGCTCGGTTCATGATCGGGATTCCAATCTCGACAGTCATTGGCGTGCCGCTTTCACGGGCGATACTGGAAAATATCAATTGGTATGGATGGGCTGGCTGGCGTTGGGTTTATATTCTGGAAGGCGTGCCTGCCATCATCTTCGGCATCATCACACTGTTTTATTTGACGGACAGACCGCACGAAGCGAAGTGGCTCCCGGACGATGAAAAGCAGTGGATCACGAATGAACTGGCGCGTGAACGCGAACAAAAAGCTGCCGTCGGACGTGCCAAACTTTCAGAAGCCTTCAAGCATCCCCAAATCATCCTGCTTGTATTCATTTATCTTTTCGCCGTCACTGGCAATTATGGGCTGACGTTTTTCCTGCCTTCGATTACGAAGAACATGCAAGGAATGTCCGTCATGTGGCAAACAGTAGTGACCACGTTGCCCTATATTTGCTGCACTCTGGCGATTCTGTATAGCGGTCCGTCTTCAGATCGCACCGGCGAACGTCGTTGGCATACCGCCGTGCCGATTCTGCTGATGGGTGTCGGGATGGGGATGAGTGCCGTGACCGGAAATTATCTGGGCATCACGATCATCTTCCTGTGCCTCGCGGGTCTGGCTCCGGGAGCCTGGCCGTCGTTCTGGTCATTGCCGACCGCTTTCCTGACGGGTTCTGCTGCGGCTACGGCAGTGGGGTTGATTAACTCCGTCGGCAATCTGGGTGGTTTTATCGGACCGTATGCTGTGGGCTACCTCAAAGATGTCACTGGTGGCTACAAAGCCGGAATGCTCTTTTTAGCAGGATGTGCGCTGTTGGCGGGATTGTTAGCCACCAGAATCAAAGTCCCTAAAAAACAATGAGGATTTGCTGCCAACTAAATATCGCCTCAGCGACGCCTTGCCTTTCTTCCCGGTAAGGCGTCGCGTATACTGCCTTCCACGCTCTGTAATTCAACACAAAATAAATGCCTGAGCCAAATGACTCAGGTAGGAAGTAGTAACGCGATTGGCTCAATCGCAGCGGCGTTATGTGCCAATCATCGCTTTGGTCAATCGCATAGATAGGACTGCTCCCACTCGACTCTGCACGCTGCAACCGAAGCCAAAGCGGAGGCGGCGTTACAGGAACTTCCCAATCGCCTGATCACGGGCGGAGGATGAATTGATGAACGTTGAATCCCCCAAATCATCGGTTCCACCCGAAACCGAACCTCCCTATCCACCGCTGCGTTATGCCTGGTACGTCGTCGCGGTATTGACGTTTGTCTATGTCTTTTCGTTTATTGATCGGCAAATTCTGAATTTGCTGGTGAGGCCGATTCGCCGCGATCTGGGCATCAGCGATACACAAATGAGTTTGCTGATGGGCTTCAGTTTTGCGCTGTTTTATACCGTATGCGGCATTCCGCTCGGATGGT
>CAZBPB010000559.1:0-2280 GCA_964493565.1 uncultured Pleurocapsa sp.
TCTCTGGCGTTTCGCACGATTTACGTACGCCGTTAACAGCGATACGGGCTATGAACGAGGCGATTCTGGATGGCGTGGTCAGCGACGAAGCCACCATCCGCAAATATCATCAGGATATCGAGCAGGAAATTCGCTATCTCAGCCAGTTGATTGACGATCTGTTTGAACTGGCGCAGATCGACATGGGTCAATCACGCTTGAATTTGCAAAATGCGTCGCTCAACGACCTGGTCACGGATACCCTCAGCCGGTTCAGGGTACGAGCGGCTGCGAAGCGCATCCGGCTGGAAACCCATGTGCTGCCAAATGCCGAGTACGTTCGCATTGCGCCGGACAAAATTCAGCGCGTGCTGACCAATTTACTGGACAACGCGCTTACGCATACGCCAGCAGGCGGGGAAATTGCCTTGACCACGCAGCGAACCGGCAACAGCGTTGAAGTACATGTGCACAATACGGGATCAGCCATTCCTGAAGAATATCAATCGCGGGTATTTGAGCATTTCTACCGCGTAGAAGCCTCGCGAGCGCGGGATGAACGCGGCGTGCGTGGCAGCGGGCTTGGGCTGGCAATTGCACGGGGCTTTGTGGAAGCTCATGGCGGCAGCATTCGCGTAGAGAGTACCGAAGAGCGCGGCACTACCTTCATTTTCACCCTCCCTCCAGCCGTGTAACTATTTCGCAAGAATTTCCCTGTACGGTGAAAGTGCTGGTCAGCGCTTTCGTTTGATTTTAGGTTTGTACAGGAGGAATCTGATGCGTAAATGGCTTCTACTGACGGGTGCTGCGCTGGTTTTTGTGGTGTCGGCGGGCGCATTAGCGCAGGATGCGACCGAAGAAATGCCGATGGGCGAGATGATGATGACTGGCAGTGTGGTGTGCGATCAAGATTTGATCGTTTCCCGCTATATCGCTGAATACTATTTCAACTTCGCCGCCGTCGTAGATCAACTTGCCGCTGAAGGGATGACGACGGTTGATCTTGCTGCCTATGATGCCGGGCAATATACGCCTTATTTTGCCTCGATGATGGGCATGATGGATGAGATGATGGCGATGCCGGAGACGCTTCCGGGCGAGGATGGCCTAGCGCTCGTGCTGGATATGATGCGAATGGAAGACAGCGCAATGATGGCGATGGAAATGATGCCCGATGCCGGTATGTACACGGCACTGGCGCCCGCTGTTATTGCTGGCGAAGCTGCTGAATGTACGGCGCTGCGTGACGCGCTGCGGCGCTTCTTTGACGCCGTTGCCTATGCCAACGAGGCTATGATGATGGACGCGGGGATGTAACCCGACTGTTTCAAGATTATTTGACCGGGAAGACCCCTACCAAATGGCGCTAACTGCCAGTTCTGACCTTCACCCACCGGCTGAGGGAACAAAACGCGGCTGACAGTCAGGGTCAAATGGCGGGGGTTTTTATCGCCTCAATCAATCACCCAAACTTGAATACAACCCCCGCAAATGGCATAATCTACGGTAAATTCACCCGTTGACTTTGAGAAGGCGTCCGGCAAATGACCGATGAAATTGTCCCATCTGAATCGCTAACCATATTCATTACCGGCGTGATCACGCCAACCGGACAGGCGCTAACCCACTTGCTGAAAGCGCAGGGGCATAACATCGTGGGCGCGGTCAGCAACGCGAATCAGGCTGAGGGTGTGCGCGGAGCCGGCGGTACCCCTGCATATCCCGATTTATACCGCGCGGGCGAATTACGCAGCGCAATTGCCGGTACGGGGGCGAAGATTGTGGTGAATCTGGCGCCACAGTTTGCCAACCACCCACCGCAGCTAAATGCCGACTGGGATTTGCAGATTACGGAAGCGGCTAGCGCGCTGGCGGAGGCTTCTGCCGAAGCTGGGGTTGAGTATCTGATACATACCAGTTATGCCTTTGCAGATGCGCAAACCGACGATGACTCTTTTGAAGCGCGCCCGTTCCTTAAGGCGGTTCAAGCTGCTGAACGCGCAGTGCTTGAAAGTGGGGTTCCCGCCTGTGTGCTGCGTTTCGGTACGGTCTATGGCGCAGAAACACCCGAACTGATCAAGCTGATCGAAACCGTCAAGGCAGGACGCCCGGTTTATCCCGGGTTTGATCAGCATACGCACTGGCTGTACTCAACCGACGCGGCTGAAGCAGTCAACGGCGCAATTCACGAACGGCCTACCGACGAGACCCTGACCGTGACCGACGATCACCCGGCCAGCCCGGTTGAGTTTCTCCGATATTTCTGTGAGGTACAGGGGTTGATGGCGCCGGGCAAACCGC
>CAZBPB010000560.1:0-2261 GCA_964493565.1 uncultured Pleurocapsa sp.
TTGTTACGTTCGTTGGGAGCAACTCAACAAAAATCATGCGTAACCATTCTGTCATTAGCATTATCCTTGTAGTCCTTGTACTCGTCGGCCTTATTAGCGGCGGGGCATAACTGCTTGGGTGGCGAATGGTAATGTGTAAGCACTAACAACACGAACCCCCCCAAGCGGGGGTTTTTTTGTTATAAGGGACAAAAATCGTGAAGATGCAGTATCCTTCCGCAGGGCAACAGCATATGCAAACCTTTAGCAGCGCGGCTGAAGGTTGGATGATGCCGCGCCAAAATTCTGCGCGTTCGCAACATGCTGGCGCTAGTGAGTGCCACACAACGGGCGAATACCAGCAGCAAACCACCCGTAACGCGCTTGTCGCTATTTTTAGCCGGAGATTACTGGCTTAGCGACGAGCGCGTTTTTTATTTAGCAAGCGATTTGAGGAGAAAGCAACAATGCCTGCAACGACCATCTGGAAAAATGGTGAATTCATTAACTGGGAGGATGCAACTGTACATGTAACGACTCATGCGCTGCATTATGGCTCAAGCGTGTTTGAGGGTATTCGCGCTTATGCGACGCCACAGGGGCCGGCGGTGTTCCGGCTGCAACCGCACACGCGCCGCCTGTTTAACTCGGCGAAAATTATGAAACTGGCGATTCCGTTTACGGAAGATGAGATCAACACGGCTATTCTTGAAAGCATTCACCGCAACGGTCATGAAGCATGTTACGTACGCCCGGTAGCATTACGCGGCGCTGGCCCGCTAGGGGTTGAAGGGCGCAAGAATCCTACTGATGTGTTCATCTTTACGATGGAGTGGGGACGGTATCTTGGCGCCGAAGCGATTGAAAGCGGTGTGGACGTTCAGGTAAGTTCATGGCGTCGTATTGCGCCCGATACGTTCGCTTCGATGGCAAAAATCGGCGGGCAATACGTGAACAGCCAGCTTATCAGCATGGAAGCGCACGACAATGGCTTCAATGAGGGGCTGGCGCTGGATTATGCAGGGAATGTAAGCGAAGGCGCGGGCGAAAACATCTTCGTGATTTATGACGGGGTAGTGTATACGCCGGGCACGGCCTCATCTATTTTGCTAGGCATTACCCGCGATACGGTGTTGACGATACTGCGCGATCTTGGACACGAAATTCGCTACGAGCCGATTCCGCGAGACATGCTGTATATCGCTGACGAAATTTTCCTGACAGGGACGGCTGCGGAAGTGACACCGGTACGCTCGGTGGATCGGATTTCGATTGGGTCAGGGTCACGCGGGGCGATTACAAAAGCGGTGCAAGATGAATTTTTTGCGTATACCAGCGGGACAAAAGAAGACGTATACGGCTGGCTGACGCGTGTGCGCCAGACCGAACCGGGCGATTAGACGCAGTAGGGATTTGGAGCGATCAAAATGGGCGAAGTGTTGAGCGGTGCGGAAATTTTACTGGAATGTTTGCTGCGCGAAGGCGTGGATCTGATCTTCGGGTATCCGGGCGGCGCGATTTTGCCGACGTATGACGCGCTGACTAGATATCCGCAGATTCATCATGTGCTGGTACGGCACGAGCAGGGCGCAAGCCATATGGCAGACGGCTATGCGCGGGCAACCGGCAAGGTCGGGGTGGCGCTGGCGACCAGCGGCCCGGGCGCGACTAATCTGGTGACGGGAATTGCGACAGCGTTTATGGACTCGTCACCGATAGTGTGCATCTCAGGTCAGGTGCCGCGTGGGGCTATTGGCTCGGACGCGTTTCAGGAAACGGATGTGACCGGCGTGACGCTGCCCGTAACCAAGCACAACTATCTGGTGATGGATGTTCACGAACTGCCGTATATTGTGCGCGAGGCATTTTACATTGCGCGAACTGGCAGGCCGGGGCCAGTGCTGATTGATATCCCCAAAGACATTCAGAACGAGAAGATCGAATTTGTGTACCCGGAACACGAGATTAGCGTTCCCGGCTACCGCCCACCGCAAAAAGCGCGCCCGGATGAAATTGAATCGGCGCTGGAACTGATCAACGCTGCTCAAAAGCCGGTGATTCTGGCAGGACACGGTATTTTGATGTCTGGCGCGATGGCGGAAGTTCGCGAACTGGCAGAACGGGCGCAAATCCCCGTGGCAATGACGCTGCTGGGGAAGGGCGCGATGCCGGAAAATCATCCTTTGAATATGCGGATGATGGGCATGCATGGCGAAGCGGCATCGAATTTCGCGATTCAGGAAGCGGACTTACTGATTGCGCTGGGGATGCGTTTTGATGAC
>CAZBPB010000561.1:0-2260 GCA_964493565.1 uncultured Pleurocapsa sp.
CATCAGCACGCCCGCTGCATGAACCACCGCAACGGTATCCGCTTGAAAAGATGGCGCCACCACGAAATCGCCGCCAGCGTCCAATACCTTATGCGCGTCATCGGCTTTTAATACCGTACCCATACCCACCGCCGCATCATCGCCAAAAGCGCGTTTTGCCGCCTGCATAGCTTCTATCGCCCTGACCGAGTTTAGCGTAAATTCAAACGACTTGATCCCGGTCTTTAGCAGGGTTTCGACAATTGGCAGCGAAATTTCCGACCGAAAATTACCCCGCATCCCGGCCATTAAGCCTGTTTCTACGGTTAAGTCGTAAGCGCGCTGTGGCTGCATATTCAAGCTCCTCATTCTTCTGCCGATTTTAAGCCGATCTTACCCTCATGATTCACCCTCGCAAAACCCCATCAGTCCAATTCCAGATTGTGGTACAGTTGAGCCAGCGGGCCACCTATGCCAGAAGGGCGAACAATGTCAGGTAAATTTTCACGTATGCTTTCGCAGATATTGTTTGGCGATGCCGGTCAAAAAAGTGAGCCGGAAGGTTCCCCTATCAACCAACCCTTGCAACCTGAACAATCCCCGTCTGTCGAAGCATCTGGCAGCATCGCCCCGATCACCTCAAAAGTGCTGGCGATTGTACATAACCCGATCATGAAACCACACGGGGGGCGGAAAATAAAAGACGTGTATAACTGGCAAGACCCTGACAAGCTGGCGCAGGGCTATATCAGCGACCTACGTGAATGCAGCTACGGCTATGCCAATTTCCAGATTGTTGATCGCGTCGAGGTGGATGGTTTTCCGCTGAAGAAAGATGGCTTCCGTTACAGCGACCAGAGCTTTGCCGATTCGTGGAGCAAACGCCAGTTTCACCAACCGGACGCGGTGGATTATCTGGCGTTGGTGCGCGAGTTTAAGATGATCGAGCGCGTTGATGCAGGCGAAATTGATGAGGTGTGGCTGTTGGGCTTCCCCTACTGCGGCTATTACGAAAGCATCATGGCTGGGCCAAACGCCTTCTGGTGTAACGCGCCGCCGTTGGAAGGCACGGGGCATGCCAAACGCCGTTTCGTGATCATGGGCTTTAACTATGAGCGCGGCGTGGGCGAAATGCTGGAAGATATGGGGCATCGTATCGAGTCGATGATGTCCAAGGTATACGCAAATAAGCGTGGTGAGCAAAACCTGTGGGAACGTTTCATCCGCTACGAGAAGAAAAATCCCGGTCAAGCCGAGTGTGGTAACGTGCATTTTGCGCCTAACAGCCTGAAAGATTATGACTGGGGCAACCCGACGCCGGTCAAAAGCCGCGCTGATACGTGGTTCAACTTCCCCGATCTAAGCGGCGAGGCAAAGACAATGACCTGCGCCGATTGGGGAAATGGTGATATTCGCAAGCATCATGTCTGGTGGATGCGCCGCCTGCCACACATCGCAGGCGAAACTGACGACATCTCCAACAATTGGTGGGAATACGCGGTAGATGTGAACCGGGTGAGGGTGTAGATATTTACCTTATAATCAGGCTATTAAAGTTTGAGGTCTTGTCGCAATGGACGAACAGGTCACAACTGGTTTAGGAATCGCAGAAATCATTGGCGATAAACGTGATGATGTGCTGCGTATTGCCGCCGAAAACGGCGCATTCAACGTGCGTGTGTTCGGCAGCGTGGCGCGTAGCGAAGCCAGCGAAGACAGCGATGTGGATTTTATTGCCGAATTTCGCGAAAAAACCAGCATTTTTGATCTTGTAGGGATGTGGCTGGATTTAAAGGAACTTCTTGGTCGTGAGGTTAGTCTGGTTGCAGATACACCGAACAGTGGTTGGATTGTAGAAATTGCACGCAAAGAAGGCGTACCTTTATGAGGGAAACCCGCCGATATTTATTGGATTTTGCAAAACAACTTCATCACATCGCTGAATTTACATCCGGTGGTTATGAGGTCTTTAAGCAGGATGAAAAAACGCAGTATGCGGTCATTCGTGCTTATGAAGTGATTGGCGAAATTGTTAAACGCCTTCCTGCCGAAGTCCGCGATCAATACCCTGACGTGAATTGGCGCAAGTTGGTCAACTTCCGCGACTTTCTAGCACACAACTATGATCAAGTTATCGAGAAATACGTATGGGATGCAGTTGAAGACCTGCCTAATTTGAAATTTGCCGTTGAAGCGATGCTGAAAGATGATGCTAGCGGCGAATAAGCAGAAATCGCTTTCACCAGTTTAGTAATTGCCAATCCCCATAGACTCCCGCCCT